>NZ_SZWZ01000028.1:0-174384 GCF_005281025.1 Citrobacter sp. wls714
GGATGCGGCGTAAACGCCTTATCCGGCCTGCGCTGGGCTGAACGTATTTTGTAGGCCTGATAAGCGCAGCGCATCAGGCAATTCCGCACCACGCAAAAGCTTGTCCTGCTACCCGCGCACGAGACTGAGCAACGGGTACGGTCGCCCAAGATCGTCCACCTCTGTACGTCCCGTCACGCTGAATCCCATTTTTATATAGTATCCCTGGCGTCTGCTTACTGAAGTTGGCTGCTAACTGCGAGATTGAGTTTGCGTGTGGAGTTGGTGAGAGGTGGTGGCTCAGAAATAGAGTAAAACGATCGGCTGGAAGCTATCAGAAACTACAAAAGCAAAAACCCGCCTTGTGGGCGGGTTCTTTAAATAGTGGTGCCCGGACTCGGAATCGAACCAAGGACACGGGGATTTTCAATCCCCTGCTCTACCGACTGAGCTATCCGGGCAACGGGGCGCATTAAACCGTATTCACGTCTGTCAGTCAATCAAATTTCAGGAAAAACGGTTCAACCGCTTAATATTGCGGCAATCTGTGCGTTTGTGCCTGAAGTTTGCACAAATCTTCCAGACCGTCATGATGTCGACAGGGAATGCTGAGCGAAAGAAGAGGGCTGTATAGCAAAAGAGTAATTCGCTGCATTTTAATAAAACGCTGATCAGGGCGGTTAACAGATTATTTCGCACCACCGTGGCGATGGTGCGTTTTCAGCGACTGATGCTCACTCACTTCGGCCTGGACGGGCCTGTTCACTTAGGTTAGCGCGCCACCCATACGGCACTGGGCAAAGCGCAGAATATCTTCCGCCAGACGGTGTGCCGTTTCGACATCAGCATGGCTACGATTCACCAGCATGCGGCTCAGACATCCCTCCAGCACCAGTTCCATCTGTTTGGCGACCATGGCCGGGTCGTCAACTTCCAGCGTAGTCAGTAGCTCATGAGTGAAGTCATGCGCTGCTTTTTTTTGTTGGTCGGCTAACTGGTGGATTGGATGTCCAGGATCGGGATAAAACGTGCAGGCGGCAATGAACAGGCAGCCGGGATAGCGATTATTGCTCACACATTCGGATAGCGCGCTGTAGCGTGCCAGTAATTTCTGTTCAGCGCTCAGGGTCTCATCCAGCAAAAGCTGACGCCGCCAGATATCCACCCGCTGGCTGAGGTAACGTAACGCATCATACAGGATGGCTTCTTTATCTGGCCAAAAGCGCTGTAGTTCATCAAGCGGATAATCGATACGTTCGGCCACCATTTCCAGCGTGGTATTGGCTATCCCTTGAACCTCAAGTAATTTCAGGGCTTCTCCCAGGACATCTTCACGTTGCACGGTATTCTCCTCCGTATTTCCTTTTGCAAGTGTCGCTCACGGTTGACGATCGCGCAAATGTGCGCTGAAGGTCGCTGCGTCCATAAAGCCCGTTACCCGAGCCTCCGGATGCTCTTTACCCTCGGCATCAAAAAACAGGATAGTGGGCAAACCTAAAACCTGTAGATGTTTCAGGAGAGCGACATCCTTGGCATTGTTTGCAGTTACGTCCGCCTGTAAAAGCACTGTGTCGCCTAGCGCTTGCTGAACCTGCGGATCGCTGAAGGTGTACTTCTCAAACTCCTTACAGGCCACGCACCAGTCGGCATACAGATCCAACATGACGGGCCTGCCTTTAGCTTGTGCCAGCGCCTGATTTAATGCCTCCACCGAGGCCACTGGCGTGAAGTTAAGGTGTGTCTGGGTTTGAGCATGCGGCGTGCCAAACGCCCAGTCCTGCAATGGACGTACACTGACAAGCGCTGTGGCTAACAGGACAATCTGCACGATGCGCATCCAGGCGTGCTTTGCCTGCAGGCTGGTAATGAATGCCCAGCTAAAGAACGCGACGCCCAACAGCGACCACAGGCGCACGCCCCATACGTCGCCAATGATGCGTTCAAGCAAGAAGACGGGAAGCGCCAGGATGACGAAGCCGAAAGCGGTTTTAACCTGTTCCATCCATGGACCGCTTTTAGGCAGCAGGCGGTTGCCAAAGACGGTAATCAACATCAGCGGCAAGCCCATCCCCAGCGCGTACAGATACAGCGTACCGCCTCCCAGCCACATATTTCCGCTCTGAGCGATATACAGCAAAATCGCGCTTAGCGGCGCTGTTGTGCAAGGAGAACAGATGAGACCCGCAATCGCCCCCATCGTAAAGACGCTACCGGGAGAGCCGCCTTGCTGGCGGTTACTCAGCAACGTGAGGCGCGTTTGCAGTGAGGAAGGGAGTTGCAGCGTGAACAGGCCGAACATAGACAGAGCCAGCAGCGTAAAGATGATGGCAAGACCGATCAGAACATAAGGATGCTGTAACGCCGCCTGAAACTGTAATCCGGCGGCGGCAACAACCAGACCCAGCGCAGTATAGGTGAGCGCCATTCCCTGGACGTAGATAAACGTCAGCAGCAGCGCTCGCCCGGTTGATAACCGTTGCTTGCCGCCCAGCACGATGCCGGAAATCAGCGGATACATCGGCAGTACGCAGGGCGTGAAAGCGATGCCAATGCCGATTAGCAATGCCCACAGCGCGGAAAAGGGAAGTTGGGCTGCGGGCTGTGGTTTCTCTTCCGGGGCTTCAGTGACAGGTACGGTAGCCGGAGCCCCCCCGACAGCGGCTGACACTTCACTTAAAGGGACAGTTTTAGTTTCCGGCGGATAGCAAAAACCGGCGTCGGCACAGCCCTGGTACGTGACCGTTAATGTTGCGCCAGATGCGGCCCGATTAACCGTAACCGGAATATTCAACTGTTTACGGTAAATCTCACTTTTGCCGTAAAACTCATCTTCATGCCAGACGCCTGGCGGCAGTTTTACCTCGGCAATATCGGCCTGAGATGGCGTAATGCTTATCTGTTTGCGATAGAGATAGTAGCCATCTTTTACCTGCCATGAGAGGTTCAGATCGTGTTGGTTTTGCTGAAAATCAAAAACAAACGCCCGATCGGCAGGAACAAACTGCGAGCGGCCGGGCGCGTCAAATAATCCGGCAAAGGTAGATGTGCTGCACAGCAGCAGGATCAGCGTAAGGATGCGTTGAGCCATGAGCGGTAATCAAAGTCTCCGTGAGTGACGGGTAAAACCAGAAGTTCAGGTGTTTGATACGGGTGATGTGACTTCAGGCAATCGAGAAGGGCTTGCTGGTGCGTGACGGTGGTTTTTAAAATCATCTGGACTTCATATTCCTGCTCCAGTTTACCTTCCCAATAATAGAGGGAGGTTGCTCCGGGCAGAAGTGTCACGCAGGCTGCCAGCTTTTCCGCCAGCACTTTTGCAGCCAGATCCTGGGCGGTTGCTTCATCCGGAGCAGTACAGAGCACCACAACGGTATCGGGGATGGAAATATCCTGACTCTTTACATCAAGCATAAACACCTCGAAAGAACAGAGTAACCAGCTAAAGAGTGGTCACTATACAACGGACGAGGGAAGGATGTTAGCTAAAGCGGGGTGATGAAGCGGAGGAACTGCAGGGTGCAGAGGCACCCTGCAGGAAAATTTTACAACATGAAGCTGCCCAGCAAGAAGCCGAAGCAGACAGCCAGAACCACACCCAGAGTACCTGGGATGAAGAACGGATGGTTAAAGACGAATTTACCGATACGGGTTGTACCGGTGTCATCCATCTGAACCGCCGCAACCAGAGTTGGGTAGGTTGGCAGAATGAACAGGCCGGAAACAGCTGCGAAAGAGGCAACAGCTGTCAGCGGGGAAACGTTCAGCGCCAGAGCCATCGGCATCAGTGCTTTAGCGGTTGCTGCCTGAGAGTACAGCAGCGCAGAAGCAAAGAAGAAGATGACAGCCAGCAGCCACGGATGGCCCTGAATTACGCTACCTGCAGTATCTTTGATCCAGTCAATGTTATGAGATACGAAGGTATCACCCAACCACGCAACGCCCAGGATACAAATACAGGCGCTCATACCGGCTTTGAAGGTACTGGAGTTGAGGATGGAATCTGTTTCAACGCGGCAGATGATGGTGGTCAGCGTCGCGATGCTCAGCATGATGATCAGGATAGCGTTGGTGGTGTTCATCAGCGGTTTAGCGACCAGACCCAGGCTTGGGCTGTTGACGATCGCATAGACAACAACGCAAATTACGCCCAGCAGGAACAGCCAAACGGAGGTTTTTGCGCCTGCTTTGATTTCAACTTGTCTTTCACCACGCAGCTCAACCAAACCTTCTTCCAGACGCTTACGATAAATCGGATCGTCAGACAGTTTAGAGTTGAACAGCATAGTCACCAGGAAGGACATTACCAGAACGGCCAGCAGGGTGGACGGAATAACCACGGACAGCAGGTGAATATAGCTGATGCCATGACCTTCCATTACGGAAGACATGTAAACCACGGCTGCAGAGATTGGTGATGCTGTGATCGCAATCTGAGCAGAAACCACCGCAGTTGAGAGCGGACGGCAAGGTTTGATCCCTTGTTCCTTCGCAACTTCAGCGATAACCGGCAGAGTTGCCAGAGAGATGTTACCCGTACCCGCAAAGATGGTCAGGAAATAGGTCACGATGGGTGCAAGGATCGTGATGTATTTCGGGTTCTTACGCAGCAGTTTTTCAGTTTGATGAACCAGATAGTCCAGACCACCTGCAATCTGCATAGCTGAGATGGCAGCGATAACCGCCATGATAATGGAAATGACATCGAACGGGATATTACCGGGTTTTACGCCGATAGCGGCGAGAACCAGGACACCCAGCCCACCTGCAAATCCAATACCGATACCCCCAAGTCTGGCACCTAAAAAGATTGCCAGCAAAACGATGATAAGTTCTAAAACTATCATATTAGCCTTCCTTGTTGTTTAACAAGTTGATATTAAATTGTTGTTTTTAAGTAACTTCGTGCAAGAAAAAAGGCACGTCATCTGACGTGCCTTCTCTGGTACTACCCTACACGATTACTGTTCGCTTTCATCAGTATAACGTTTTGCTTTATAAGCCGGGTGCATCAGGTTCTGTACTGAGAAGATATCGTCCAGCTCGGCTTCGGTCAACAGGCCGCGCTCCAGGACAACTTCACGTACGCTCTTACCGGTTTCGGCACAAATTTTACCAACGATGTCGCCGTTGTGGTGGCCGATGAACGGGTTAAGGTAAGTAACGATACCGATAGAGTTGTAAACGAATGCTTCGCACACTTCTTTGTTTGCAGTAATGCCGCTAACGCATTTTTCCAACAGGTTGTAGCAAGCGTTGCTCAGAATGTGAATGGATTCGAACATTGCCTGGCCGATTACTGGCTCCATAACGTTCAGCTGCAGCTGACCTGCTTCAGACGCCATGGTGACAGTGATGTCGTTACCGATGACTTTAAAGCACACCTGGTTTACGACTTCCGGAACAACCGGGTTCACTTTAGCTGGCATGATGGAAGAGCCAGCCTGCAGTTCCGGCAGGTTGATCTCGTTCAGGCCGGCACGTGGACCAGAGGAGAGCAAACGCAGGTCGTTACAGATTTTGGACATCTTCACAGCCAGACGTTTCAGTGCGCCGTGCACCATAACGTATGCGCCGCAGTCAGAAGTAGCTTCAATCAGGTCTTCTGCAGGAACACAGGCAAAACCGGTTACTTCAGCCAGTTTTTTCACTGCCAGCGGAGAGTATTCTTTCGGTGTGTTCAGACCCGTACCGATTGCCGTTGCGCCGAGGTTAACTTCCAGCAGCAGCTCTGCAGTACGCCCAATGTTTTTCACTTCTTCTTTCAGCAGGATGCTGAAAGCACGGAATTCCTGACCGAGGGTCATCGGCACAGCATCCTGCAACTGGGTACGACCCATTTTCAGGATGTCCTGGAATTCATCGGCTTTTTTCTCGAAGCCTTCACGCAGCTGGTTCAGAGCATCAATCAGTTTGATGATGGATGCGTATACCGCGATACGGAAGCCAGTTGGGTATGCGTCGTTGGTAGACTGACATTTGTTAACGTGGTCGTTCGGGTTCAGGTACTGATATTCACCTTTCTGGTGACCCATCAGTTCCAGACCGATATTGGCCAGCACTTCGTTGGTGTTCATGTTGACGGAGGTACCCGCACCACCCTGGTAAACGTCTACCGGGAACTGATCCATGCATTTTCCGTTATTCAGGACTTCATCACACGCCGCGATGATGGCATTTGCCACACTCTTAGGAATGGTTTGCAGCTCTTTGTTGGCCATAGCCGCTGCCTTTTTCACCATTACCATGCCGCGAACAAATTCAGGAATGTCGCTGATTTTGTTGTTGCTAATGTAGAAGTTTTCAATCGCTCTCAGAGTGTGAACACCATAGTAAGCGTCCGCTGGAACTTCCCTGGTACCCAACAAGTCTTCTTCGATACGAATGTTGTTTAACATGTGAACCTTCTTTTTCAAGCTGCCAATGATTTGACTAAACACACAGGATATATGTGATTTCGATTGTTTCTCGACCGACGATTATCCCCTGCATCGGTCTGATACCCGAGATCATATGCTGGTTCAGGATTTCTACCGTAATCTGGATCACTTAAAACGTGGAATTTACCCCTTATTTATTATTCTGTGAAATAGATCACCCCTTTAGGATTAACACTAAATATTAGTGTACAAGCGGCTTGAAATTTTGCTAACCACCTCAATATCAAATCGATGCGATTAACATAATTTTTGGACAGACGTTGTACAAAACGCCTGTTATTAACAGGAGTCCCCTTTGCGCTGGATACCATTACTTGCCATTTTTCTCTATGTTTACATAGAGATATCTATTTTTATTCAGGTTGCCCATGTGTTGGGTGTTCTGATGACCCTGATTTTGGTTATTTTTACGTCGGTTATCGGGATGTCTCTGGTTCGTAACCAGGGATTTAAGAACTTTTTACTGATGCAACAAAAAATGGCGGCAGGTGAAAGCCCGGCTGCAGAAATGATCAAGAGCGTTTCGCTGATTATTGCCGGTCTGCTATTAGTGCTGCCTGGTTTTTTTACCGATTTCCTTGGTCTTCTTCTTTTACTACCCCCGGTGCAGAAGCATCTGACGATGAAACTGCTGCCACATTTGCGTTTTTCTCGTATGCCCGGCGGTGGTTTTAGCGCCGGAACGGGTGGGGGCGAGACCTTTGACGGTGAGTTTCAGCGTAAAGACGAGCATCGCGACAGTATTGAACATAAAGACGATCGTCGGGATTAAGTATCAGTTTGTAGGCCGGATAAGCGTTAGCGCTATCCGGCAAACATGTTTATATGCCGGATGATGGCGTCAGCGTCGACTTATCCGGCCTGCGGGGTAAAAACAGCCACAGCGCCGCCAGCATAATCAGCGCATAGAGACTCTTCCAACCGACCATCGCCAGCAATAGCAGACATAGCAAACCGCCAACGATCGCCAATGCGCGATAGTGTCCTTTCAGTAATCGACAACCTGCCAGCATGCACAGCAGATAAATCATAATAAAGATGCCGTTAGCGTAGACGATTAACGCATCGAGATTGATTTGCAGCATATAGATGCACAAGGTACTGACCACGCAGCAACCTAGCACGGCGTTCAGCGCATTGCGCGGAAGATGACGAGGGGACAGACGCGCCAGATAACTCTCCGGCTTGTATTGCGCTTGCGACCAGACCAGCCGGGCGAAACTTTGAATATAAATGTTGAGACTGGCAAAGCAGGCCAGATAACCAATAATGCAGGCAACCCACAGTGCCTGTACGCCAAACAGCTGTACAACAATTTCGGGCAGTGATGCCGCCGCTGCCATTTGCTCGCCGTAAGCGTCAAAATGAAGGACGACGACGGTGCATGCCCAGTAGACAGAACCTGCCAGCAGTAGACCGATCATCAGCGCGCGCGGGAAGTCTCGCTCCGGATTTTTAAATTCAGAGGCCAGGTGGGCAAATGCTTCAAGGCCGACAAAGCACCAGAACATCACCGACAGCGCGGCGAACAGTCCGGGAAGTTCAATTTCGCTAACCGCAGGGAAAGGGATTTCATTGGGTTTTAGATCGCCCGCCCACCAGATGGCGACAATGAGAGCAACGATCAGCCCGGCAATGACCGTTTGTAGGTTAGCGCTGGAGCTGGCGCCGCGGGAGCCTATGTACCAGACCAACGCCAGTGTACCGAGTTCTGCCAGCAGAAGCTGCTCGTCATGCCAGCCAAACATCGCCTGGCCGAATCCTGCGGCAATATGTAATGCCGCAGGTAAGCCCACGGGGATTACTGATAAAAACAACCATCCGGTGACGCGCTCCAGGCGCGAGCCAAAGGCCATACCGACAAAATGCGCCACGCCGCCCGCGCTGGGGAAATGGCGGCCGAGCACGGCGAAGACAATCGCCACGGGAAAGACTAAAACAATTAGCACCGGCCAGGCCCACAAGCTATTGTTGCCAGCCACCAGCGCAGCCAGCGCGGGGACGGCAAAAACGCCTGTACCTAACAATGATGTCGACAACAGGCCAACGCCCTGAGCCAGTCCCAGCTCTTGTTTCAGTCCGCTCATAAGTTGTTATCCGGTTATGCCCGTTGACTGGGCTACAGCGCAGATTTTTGATGGTATCACAATCGGATTTGCTTATGACGACGTGACTGAAATCGTTATGGAATGTGAGGTGCGTCGGTGTTTTGACGGGATTTTCTGCTGATAAAAATTTTTTTTCGCTTGCCCCCTTGAAGGCACAAAACCCCATCCCCATCTCTCTGGTCACTAGCCGGGAAACCGTTTACGGGCCGGCGTCACCCATAACTGATAAAGACTTTCTCAAAGGAGAGCTATCAATGAGTATTCGTCCGTTACATGATCGTGTGATCGTCAAACGTAAAGAAGTTGAATCCAAATCTGCTGGCGGCATCGTACTGACCGGTTCTGCAGCAGGTAAATCAACTCGTGGCGAAATCATCGCTGTCGGTAAGGGTCGCATCCTGGACAACGGTACCGTACAGCCGCTGGACGTGAAAGTCGGCGATATCGTTATTTTCAACGATGGCTACGGTGTTAAATCTGAGAAGATCGACAATGAAGAAGTGTTGATCATGTCTGAAAGTGACATCCTGGCAATTGTTGAAGCCTAATCCGCGAACGACACTGAACATACGAATTTAAGGGAAAGAGAAAATGGCAGCTAAAGACGTAAAATTCGGTAACGACGCTCGTGTGAAAATGCTGCGCGGCGTCAACGTACTGGCAGATGCAGTGAAAGTTACCCTCGGTCCAAAAGGCCGTAACGTAGTTCTGGATAAATCTTTCGGTGCACCGACCATCACTAAAGATGGTGTTTCCGTAGCACGTGAAATCGAACTGGAAGACAAGTTCGAAAACATGGGTGCGCAGATGGTGAAAGAAGTTGCCTCTAAAGCGAACGATGCTGCAGGCGACGGTACCACCACCGCAACCGTACTGGCTCAGTCCATCATCACTGAAGGTCTGAAAGCTGTTGCTGCGGGTATGAACCCGATGGATCTGAAACGCGGTATCGACAAAGCGGTCGCTGCTGCCGTTGAAGAACTGAAAGCGCTGTCCGTACCGTGCTCTGACTCCAAAGCTATTGCTCAGGTTGGTACCATCTCCGCTAACTCCGACGAAACCGTAGGTAAACTGATCGCTGAAGCGATGGACAAAGTCGGTAAAGAAGGCGTGATTACCGTTGAAGACGGTACCGGTCTGCAGGACGAACTGGACGTGGTTGAAGGTATGCAGTTCGACCGTGGCTACCTGTCTCCTTACTTTATCAACAAGCCGGAAACTGGCGCTGTAGAACTGGAAAGCCCGTTCATTCTGCTGGCTGATAAGAAAATCTCCAACATCCGTGAAATGCTGCCGGTTCTGGAAGCCGTAGCGAAAGCAGGCAAACCGCTGCTGATCATCGCTGAAGATGTTGAAGGCGAAGCGCTGGCAACTCTGGTTGTTAACACCATGCGCGGTATCGTGAAAGTCGCTGCTGTTAAGGCACCTGGCTTCGGCGATCGTCGTAAAGCGATGCTGCAAGATATCGCTACCCTGACCGGTGGTACCGTTATCTCTGAAGAGATCGGTATGGAGCTGGAAAAAGCAACTCTGGAAGATCTGGGTCAGGCAAAACGCGTTGTTATCAACAAAGACACCACCACCATCATTGATGGCGTAGGCGATGAAGCTGCAATCCAGGGTCGCGTAACTCAGATTCGTCAGCAGATCGAAGAAGCAACTTCTGACTACGACCGTGAAAAACTGCAGGAGCGCGTAGCGAAACTGGCAGGCGGCGTTGCGGTAATCAAAGTTGGTGCTGCGACTGAAGTTGAAATGAAAGAGAAGAAAGCTCGCGTTGAAGATGCCCTGCACGCAACCCGTGCTGCGGTAGAAGAAGGCGTGGTTGCTGGTGGTGGTGTTGCGCTGATTCGCGTAGCGTCCAAAATTGCCGGCCTGAAAGGTCAGAACGAAGACCAGAACGTCGGTATCAAAGTTGCGCTGCGCGCAATGGAAGCTCCGCTGCGTCAAATCGTTCTGAACTGCGGCGAAGAGCCGTCTGTAGTGGCTAACACCGTGAAAGCGGGTGACGGTAACTACGGTTACAACGCTGCAACTGAAGAATACGGCAACATGATCGACATGGGTATCCTGGATCCAACCAAAGTAACGCGTTCTGCTCTGCAGTATGCAGCTTCTGTTGCGGGTCTGATGATCACCACCGAGTGCATGGTTACCGACCTGCCGAAAGGCGATGCGCCTGACTTAGGTGCTGCTGGTGGTATGGGCGGTATGGGTGGAATGGGCGGCATGATGTAATCATGTTGTTCTGAACCTCTCAGAATTGAAAACCCCCGGGCAGAATTGTCCGGGGGTTTTTCTTTTGGTCATCTTTTTAGTATATGATTCAGCTACGGACATAACGTCCAACTAATTGATTATGGGGAATGACATGCACGTGAAATATTTAGCAGGGATCGTTGGTGCCGCGCTACTGATGGCGGGTTGTAGCTCCAGCAACGAACTGAGTTCAGCCGGACAAAGCGTACGCTTTGTCGAAGACAAGCCAGGCGCAGAGTGCCAGCTGATTGGCACCGCAACCGGTACGCAGAGCAACTGGCTTTCTGGTCAGCATGGCGAAGAGGGTGGGTCTATGCGTGGTGCAGCGAACGATCTGCGTAACCAGGCCGCAGCAATGGGTGGTAACGTGATTTATGGCGTCAGCAGCCCATCACAGGGAATGCTGTCCAGCTTTGTGCCTACCGCCAGCGAGATGAATGGTCAGGTTTATAAGTGCCCAAATTGATAAACGCGGTTGATGCCGGATGGCGACGCTAAAGCGTCTTATCCGGCCTACGGTACACATGATCGTAGGCCTGATAAGCGCAGCGCCATCAGGCATTCTGAGCTTTATGCGCAGACTGAACGCGTAAATGATGTAGCGCGCGCAAACACTGATCCTGATTGAGCTTTTGGGTTTTATCACCCGTCAATGTTCTGACAAACACCTGGCACGGTACACCGGCAAGTTTTTTCAGTCGTGGGCTGAAGTCCAGAAGGCGTCGGGTAATGGCCTCAGCTTCTTTACTGCCGGAAAGGGCGCGAGTTTTTACTACTGAGCCACAGAATTGAGCTTTACCCTTTTCATCCTTATAGCGGTAGATAATCGCCAGGTAATGGTTAAACAGGTTAAGTTTCCATTCCGGTTGTGTATATGAATCATATTCAAGATTGTCGTTTTGCTGGCAATCAACATCGTACAGCGGTAAGAAATCCAGCAGCGATGTAATTCTTAACGCTAATTCCTGCATGCCAGCATTATTTATTGCATGAATGATTGCATGGGCTAATACCTGGATCTGCAGTTCATTAATCAGTAATTGGTGGGTTTGTCCGTCATGTAGCGTCAGAGAAAATGCTAAGCTTTCTCCTTTGTCATCCACTAACATCAGCGAATTGATGCGACGGTTTATATCCGCATTTTTTAACTCATCTTCCTGAATTAACGGGATATTCTCGTGCATCTTTTTACTGGCTTTGTCGCGTTCTTTTTCATATTGCAAACGCGCTTCTTTGCTAAGCTGGTGCTTCGCATGGAGTCTGCTCTCCAGGGCGATAAGCAAATCTCTTAGCCCCAACGGTGAGAGAAAAAACAGCGACTCTTTATTTCTTGGTTCTTTGATCTTAAGTGCCAGAGCAACAAATTCATTCTTCTGACGAATAACACCGGTATTAATACCCTTAATACTAATAACCATCCAGGGTTCTCCCTAACCATATATTTATTGGAAATCTACACTTGTATTAATTTATAAAATTTGCAAATGAGTTGTTGCACAGTGCTAGTTAAAATAGCACATATTAAAAGTGCGACTCTACCTGCTCGGATATTAAATACTCGGGATTGGTAGTGAGTGTCCATAATCGGACACTCACTAAGAATTATTGCTGGCGTAATTGCAGGTCCAACGGCGTTTTACTAGGTTCTCCGCCAATTTCTCGCGCCAGTTTAGGGACCATGTAACCGGAAACCAGCGTCAGCAGTTCACGCATAATCTGACGCGCTTCCTCGTCGCTGACCATAAAGTGGGCGGCACCCTGCACTTTATCCAGTACATGCAGGTAATAGGGCATAACACCCGCATCAAACAATGCGTTGCTAAGGTCGGCCAGGGTTTGGGCGTTATCGTTAACACCACGTAGCAATACGCTTTGATTGAGTAGCGTAACGCCTGCTTTGCGCAGTCTGAGCATCGCCTGACGAAATGTCTCATCAACTTCATTGGCATGGTTAATATGATTGACCAGCAGAATTTGCAGTGAAGAGTGAGCAAAACGTTCGGTCAGCCCTTCGGTAATACGCGCCGGGATCACAATTGGTAAACGGCTGTGAATGCGCAGACGCTTAATGTGTGGAATGGTTTCCAGCTGCGTGAGCAGCCAGTCCAGTTCGTGATCCTTGGCCATCAACGGATCGCCGCCGGAGAAGATGATTTCATCCAGTTCTGGATGGGCGGTAATATAGTCCAGAGCGACTTGCCAGTTGCGCTTGTTGCCCTGATTTTCGGCGTACGGGAAGTGTCGGCGGAAGCAATAACGACAATTTACCGCGCAGCCGCCTTTGACCAGCAGCAGCGCCCGGTTGCGATATTTGTGCAGCAGGCCGGGAACCACACTGTGCTGTTCCTCCAGCGGATCGGTCGAGTAACCGGGTGCGGCAACAAACTCTTCCTCGGCGGTAAGTACCTGACGCAGAAGCGGATCGTTTGGATTGCCTTTCTCCATGCGCGCAATAAACGCGCGCGGCACGCGCAGGGCGAAAAGTCGTCTCGCGCCGCGTCCGGCCAACAGTTTTTCATCTGCGTCTATATTCAAAAGATGCAGAAGTTCATCGGGATCGGTCACAACATCGGCAAGTTGCGATAACCAATCTTCTCTGGATGGGGTATTTAGGGTTACAATATGCGCCATTTTGTGGCTTAGCTACCAGTTAACAATTTTCAGAGGGCCTTATGGCAACGTACTATAGCAACGATTTTCGTGCTGGTCTTAAAATCATGTTGGACGGCGAACCTTATGCGGTTGAAGCCAGCGAATTCGTTAAACCAGGTAAAGGCCAGGCGTTTGCGCGCGTTAAGCTGCGTCGCCTGCTGACCGGTACTCGCGTAGAGAAAACCTTCAAGTCTACCGACTCTGCCGAAGGCGCAGATGTAGCCGACATGAACCTGACCTTCCTGTATAGCGACGGTGAATTCTGGCACTTCATGAACAACACCACTTTCGAACAGCTGGCTGCAGACGAGAAAGCGGTAGGCGATAACGCTAAATGGCTGCTGGACCAGGCTGAATGCATCGTGACCCTGTGGAACGGTCAGCCGATCTCTGTGACTCCGCCGAACTTCGTTGAGCTGGAAGTCATTGAAACCGACCCAGGTCTGAAAGGCGATACCGCTGGTACTGGCGGCAAACCGGCTACCCTGTCTACCGGCGCAGTCGTTAAAGTTCCGCTGTTCGTACAGATCGGCGAAGTGATCAAAGTGGATACTCGCTCAGGCGAATACGTTTCCCGCGTAAAATAAGACACTTATTTGATCTTGTGGCGCAGGTTGCTGCGCCATACTTTTTCCAGGGCAGGAATGATGAAACGTCTTCTCAGTCTTGTAATGCTTATCCTTTTCACCAGCACTCTACTGGCGGGCTGTAATACCGCGCGCGGCTTCGGTGAAGACATCAAACATCTCGGCAATTCAATCTCTCACGCCGCCAGTTAAACTTCTCACATAATCTGAAAAACGGTTGTTTATCCATCACACTTCCGGATCTTGTCTATTATTAAGTAGCTATACACAAACAATATTGGCTAGAAAAGGAAGACGTTATGATTAAGAAGACAATTGCTGCGATCTTTTCTGTGTTGGTACTTTCTTCCGTATTAACCGCGTGTAATACCACGCGAGGCGTAGGGGAGGATATTTCTGACGGCGGTAACGCTATCTCTGGTGCGGCGACAAAAGCTCAGCAATAATGCTCAACGGTACGACGCTGGGTCGTACCGTTAACTCTCCCTGTGTGGGAGTGAGAGGAACGGTGAGAAGCGGTTCCCCAGATGAAGCTTCAGACGAATATTTCGTTTATAGGTATACACCGTTTTGCCATGAATGCTGAGCGTGGCGGCTATAACCTGGTTACTCACGCCATCCATCCACATTGACAATACTTTCTCCTCCTGCGGCGTAAGTAGTGGCGTCGCGTTTTCGGCTAATGCTAATGTGGGGCGATCTTGTAGCGCTTCCTGAATCGTGTGTGTAAGTGCGTTTAGCGAGGTGTGTTTGGTTAATACCGAATAGGCGGTGGCTTGAGAAGCTGGGATGGACGCGTGTTGTCTGTCCGCTGATTGCAGTAAGATCAGAGGTATTACGCCACAGCTCATGAAAAAGGGCTTAACTGGCGGAGTGGAATGCGCCTCGCTAATAAAACTGTATAAATCCGCAATGACCAGATGCGGTTTCCACTGCAAAATATGCTCTTTTGCCAACAGAAGATTATTAATTCCTGATACCAGAAATGAGGAGTTGAACCTGCCAGAATGATTAAGCAATGCCTCTATCCCTGTGCGGGTAAAGTGGCATCGGTCAATCACTAAAATTTTAAGCATAAACTTTTCGCATTCAGAAGAGGGGCAATCGACTTTCTGATTTCAGAAAGCCCTTCATCATAGAGAACTCCGATGAGTGCCAAATGCGGGAACTACGCCGCTAATTATGCTTAATTCTTGCTTTTAACAGACGGTGAATAAAAAGGTTGAAATTCATTTTCTGTCGGGCAAAAATGCCATTTCACACACAGCTTTGCAGGACGACCTGCAAACGCTTCTTTCACCGGGGACGGCCCCATTGTTCTGGAGCCTGATATGTCCTGGATCGTTTTATTAATTGCCGGTTTGCTCGAAGTTGTCTGGGCGATTGGCCTGAAATATACCCACGGTTTCACACGTCTGACGCCAAGTATTATCACTATTGCGGCCATGATCGTCAGTATCGCCATGCTCTCCTGGGCGATGCGTACTTTGCCAGTTGGGACCGCCTATGCCGTCTGGACCGGTATTGGGGCCGTCGGGGCGGCCATTACCGGGATTCTGCTGTTGGGTGAATCCGCCAGTCCGGCGCGTTTGCTGAGTCTGGGGCTGATTGTGGCTGGCATTATTGGTCTGAAGCTGAGCACTCACTAAGTACCAGGCTGTTTTACCCAAATCAGTTTATTGACGTCAAACCCTTCCCGGGTCGCGATAGCCAACATTTGCTGCTTCATTTCATCTGAAATGGTGGGGGTCCGTGAAAGGATCCACAGGTAATCGCGATCCGGACCGCAAACCAGCGCGTGGCGATATTCCCGGTCGAGCGCAATCACGTTATACCCGCCGTAAAAGGGGCCGAAGAATGACACCTTGAGCGCAGCCCGATTTGGGTCGCCAGTGAAATAGGCTTTACCCTCCGTTTTTTGCCACATCTCTCTGTCCGGGTTATAGCCCTTATTGATCACGTTGATACCGCCGTCGTCGCGCAAGCTATACGTTGCGGTCACTTTTTCCAGTCCACGTTCGAAGCGATGGTCTAAACGTGCAATTTCATACCAGGTACCAAGATAGCGTTTAGCGTCAAAGTTATTCACAACGGTAACGCCTTTTGGCGGTGTAGGGGTACTGCAGGCGACAACCAGAAATGCAGCGGTAACTGCAGCAACGACGGGCAGAATACGCATAAGATTTTCCTTGCTGTTTTTTTGTTAAGTGTAGATGACAGCAGGAAAAAGAAGAGGAAGAAACGAGGTCCGCTATAGCGGACCTCGTCGTCAGTTACTGTAATTTTTCAAGAATGCGCCAGGCTGCATCGACGCGAGCAGGATTTGGATAGCTTTTGTTTGCCAGCATCACGATGCCAAGATTTTTTTCTGGAACGAAAGCAACGTAGCTGCCAAATCCGCCAGTGGAGCCGGTTTTATGCACCCATGAGGCCTTCACGGCCGGGGCTGGCGGATTGACCTCAACGGCGGGAAGCGCCGCTAACGCGACTTTACTGTCGCTACCGTTGATTATCGAGTCGGCATTCACCGGCCAGTTCAGCATCTCCCAGCCTAATCCCTGGTACATATCGCCAATACGCCAGTAACGAGCCTGCGCGATTTCAATTCCCTGTCGGAGCGTTTTCTCTTGTACCTGGCTGGCGTCCATGTTGGCCTGAACCCAGCGGGTCATATCGACAAGACTGGATTTTACCCCATAGGCTTCGGCATCAAGCTGCCCCGGAGATACATGCACGGGCCTTCCTTCGCGATAGCCCCAGGCATAATCCTTTTGTTCGCTCTGCGGAACCGTAATCCAGGTATGCGTCAGTTTTAATGGTTGCAGGACGCGTTTGGTCATCGCCTCTTCATAGCGCATTCCTGAAGGTTTCACCGCCAGTGCGCCAAACAGACCAATACTGGAGTTAGCATAGAGACGTTTAGCACCCGCGGCCCATTGCGGCTGCCAGTTTTGATAAAAGCGCAGTAATGCCGCTTTATCTGTAACATCGTCAGGTACCTGAAGCGGCAGACCACCCGCCGTATAGGTGGCCAGGTGCAGCAGGCTGATACCCTGCCATTGTTTGCCAGTTAATTCGGGCCAGTATTGGGTGACCGGATCGCTGAGCTTAATTTCACCACGGGCGATAGCATCGCCGCCCAGCACACCGTTGAACGTCTTACTGACTGAGCCTAGTTCAAACAGCGTTTGCTGGGTGACAGGACGGTTTTTGGCGATATCGGCTTTACCCCAGGTAAAGTAATAAGGTTTTCCCTGGTAGATAATTGCCACGGCCATACCCGGAATAGCCTGTTCTTGCATCAGCGGTGTGATGGTGCGGTTTACGATATCGGCAATCTGTTGTTCTGTTTTTTCGGCGGCAAACGTTGAGACAGAGGCTGTCAGCAGCAACGCGCAGCATAACGATTTTTTCATCATGAAATCAGTTCCGTAATAAAAAGCAAAAGGGTGTCCGGGCCCGTCAGACGCAATCAGTTTGTTTGATTTGCAGTGTGTTGACAAACGGTTAAATTTAGCAGCAGATATAAGTTTTTCTAACAGGCCAGATGATGACGCGTAGCTATATCCCCCTTAACTCGCTGCGGGCTTTTGAAGCCGCGGCCAGACACCTTAGCTTTACCCGCGCTGCAATTGAGCTCAACGTAACGCACTCTGCCATCAGCCAGCATGTC
Organism: Citrobacter sp. wls714; assembly: GCF_005281025.1. Classification (NCBI taxonomy): domain Bacteria; kingdom Pseudomonadati; phylum Pseudomonadota; class Gammaproteobacteria; order Enterobacterales; family Enterobacteriaceae; genus Citrobacter; species Citrobacter sp. wls714. The sequence continues at coordinate 17,696 of NZ_SZWZ01000028.1, forward strand.
AAAGCGCTGGAACAGCAGCTAAATTGTCAGCTTTTTGTGCGCGGCTCTCGTGGGTTGATGCTGACGACAGAAGGGGAAAGTCTGTTACCTGTACTTAATGATTCTTTCGATCGTATGGCGGGGATGCTGGATCGTTTTGCCACTAAACAAACCCAGGAAAAACTTAAAATCGGGGTAGTGGGGACCTTTGCGATCGGTTGTCTTTTTCCTCTACTCAGCGACTTTAAGCGTAACTATCCGCATATTGATTTGCATATTTCCACCCACAATAACCGCGTGGATCCCGCCGCTGAGGGACTGGACTATACCATTCGTTACGGGGGAGGAGCCTGGCATGATACCGACGCACAATATTTGTGTAGCGCGCTGATGTCCCCGCTTTGCTCGCCAGAATTAGCCGCACAGATCAAGGTACCTGCAGACCTCCTGAAATTCCCGCTATTACGATCTTATCGGCGAGATGAATGGACGCTTTGGATGCAGGCCGCCGGAGAAGCGCCTCCGTCACCGACGCACAACGTGGTGGTGTTTGATTCTTCCGTCACAATGCTGGAGGCCGCGCAGGCAGGGATCGGAGTGGCGATTGCCCCGGTAAGAATGTTCACTCATCTGCTTGGTAGTGAACGTATCGTTCAACCGTTTCTAACGCAGATTGATCTGGGGAGCTATTGGATAACGCGTTTGCAATCCCGACCGGAGACATCTGCAATGCGTGAGTTTTCCCGTTGGTTGGCTGGGGCTCTGCACAAATAAAAAGGCCCGCCAATGCGATTAGATGGTCAGGATACCAATGGCCGTTACAACGGTCAGGATAGCTGCCAGTCCATAGAATACCCATTTGCCAGCAGGCACGTGGATTTTCAGGTCATGCATCGCGTGGTGCATACGGTGTAAACCGCACCACAGCGGCAGGACAATCATCAGGAACAGGAATGCGCGACCGATAAAGCTCTGCGCGAATGCCAGGACGCGTTCATAGCTGAAGGCATCAGGAACAAAGCCCAGCGGCAGCATAATGCCTACCAGCAGGATCATTACCGGCGCAATGATTGCGCTCCACATACCGCCTGCACCAAACAGGCCCCAGAATACGGGTTCGTCAGAGCGTTTTGGATTTGGATTAATCATTCCGGACTCCTTACCAGAACAGGGCAACAAACAGTATTACTACTGTCGCAACCACAGTAACCGCCCAAAGCCCTTTGATGATTGGCTCTGGCCCCATTTTTTCGTCTTTTACGATGATGTTGGCCGCTTTCGGCGCCAGCTCAAACCAGGTCTTGGTATGCAGCAGCGCGGCTGCCAGGGCGATGATGTTAAGGATCACCACCACCGGGTTCTGCAGGAACCCGACAAAGCCAGCCCAGGATTCCACACCGTGCTTAAGCGCAAACAGGCCGAAGATCAGTTCAATACTGAACCAGACAGCCGGAACGGCTGTGCCTTCACGCAGCATGTAAAAGCGATAAAACGGCAGTTTTTTCCACCAGGTGGACGTCATTGGCCGCACATAGGCGTTGCGTTTAGTCGTCATGTTGCACTCCTTAGCGTGGTTTCAGGGTTGCGATAAGAAAGTCTTTTGAACTTTCAACTTTACCCTGCTGAATGGCCGCAGCCGGATCGACGTGTTTCGGGCAGACTTCGGAGCAGTAGCCCACGAAAGTACAACTCCAGACGCCGTTCGGGCTGTTCAATTGAGCCATACGCTCTTTCTTACCGTGGTCGCGGCTATCTTCGTTGTAACGATGCGCCAGCGTAATCGCAGCCGGTCCAATGAACTCAGGGTTCAGGCCGAACTGCGGGCACGCGGCATAGCACAGACCACAGTTGATGCAACCGGAGAACTGATGATACTTCGCCATCTGCGCCGGAGTCTGGGTGTTTGGGCCCTGATCCGGTGTACGCGGGTTACCGATGATGTACGGTTTGATCGCTTCCAGGCTTTCGATAAAGTGCGTCATGTCGACGACCAGATCGCGCTCAATCGGGAAGTTGCCCAGCGCTTCAACCTTCATACCGTTGGTGTAATCACGCAGGAAGGTTTTGCACGCCAGCTTCGGCACGTTGTTGACCATCATGCCGCAGGAGCCGCAGATTGCCATACGGCAGGACCAGCGATAGCTCAGGTCCGGCGCCAGGTTATCCTTGATGTAGCCCAACGCATCGAGCAGAGACGTGGTTTCATCGTAAGGAACTTCGTAGAAAGCACTGTGTGGCGCGGTATCGGTTTCCGGGTTATAGCGCACCACCTCAACTTTCAGGTTTTTCATCTCAGCCATTCGCCTTCTCCTTCTTATCGGCTGCTTCCGCTTCGCCACCGTAAACACGTTTAGCCGGTGGCAGAGTGGTGATTTTCACGTCGCTGTATTCCAGGCGAGTCGTGCCGTCAGCATCGCGGAAGGCGAGGGTGTGTTTGAGGAAGTTCACGTCGTCACGCTCGGTGCAGCCTTCATCCAGACGCTGATGCGCGCCGCGGGATTCTTTACGCGCCAGAGCGGAGTGCGCCATACATTCAGCAACGTTCAGACCGTGACCCAGTTCGATGGTGTACAGCAGGTCGGTGTTGAAGACGCTGGAGGTATCAGTGATACGCACGCGCTTGAAGCGCTCCTGCAGCTCAGCCAGCTTATCAACGGTTTTCTGCATGAGTTCCGGCGTACGGTAGATACCGCAACCTTCTTCCATGGAGATCCCCATTTCGTCACGGATCTTAGACCAGTTTTCGTTACCTTCCTGGTTAACCAGATCTTTCAGACGTTTTTCAATACCGGCAACCTGTGCATCAAGCGCGGCACTGTTTGCAGCGCCAGCCGTTGCAGCACGTTCCGCAGCCTGCTCGCCGGCCATACGACCGAAGACCACCAGTTCCGCCAGGGAGTTAGAGCCCAGACGGTTAGCGCCATGCAGACCAACAGAGGAACATTCGCCGACAGCGAACAGACCTTTAATGCGGGTTTCACAGTGCTGATCGGTTTCGATACCGCCCATGGTGTAGTGTGCGGTCGGACGTACCGGGATCGGCTCTTTAACCGGATCGACACCCACGTAGGCTTTCGCCAGTTCGCAGATGAACGGTAAACGTTCGAGCAGTTTTTTCTCGCCGAGGTGACGCAGGTCGAGGTGAACCACATCGCCACGCGGAGTGGAAATGGTGTTGCCTTTGCGCCATTCGTGCCAGAAAGCCTGAGAAACTTTGTCGCGCGGACCGAGTTCCATATATTTGTTTTTCGGCTCGCCCAGTGGGGTTTCCGGACCCATGCCGTAATCTTGCAGATAACGGTAACCATTTTTGTTGACCAGAATACCGCCTTCACCACGGCAGCCTTCAGTCATCAGGATACCGGAGCCTGGCAGACCCGTCGGGTGATACTGAACGAATTCCATATCACGCAGCGGAACGCCGTGGCTCAGCGCCATGCCCATACCGTCGCCGGTTACGATGCCGCCGTTGGTGTTGTAACGGTAAACACGACCTGCGCCGCCCGTTGCCATCACGACTGCGTTAGCACGGATCTGTACCAGCGTGCCTTCCATCATGTTCATCGCGACGACGCCGCGAGCATGACCGTCGTCAACCAGGATATCCAGAACGAAGTGTTCGTCAAAGCGTTGAATCTGTGGGAACTGTAAAGACGTTTGGAACAGCGTATGCAGCATGTGGAAGCCGGTTTTATCCGCGGCAAACCAGGTACGCTCGATTTTCATGCCGCCGAAGCGACGTACGTTGACGCTACCGTCTTCACGACGGCTCCATGGGCAGCCCCATTGTTCCAGTTGCGTCATTTCAGTTGGGCAGTGGTGGACAAAGTAATCCACGACATCCTGCTCACACAGCCAGTCTCCGCCTGCTACCGTATCGTGAAAATGGTAGTCAAAGCTGTCATGATCCTGCGCGACAGCAGCAGAGCCGCCTTCGGCAGCAACGGTATGGCTGCGCATTGGGTACACTTTTGAGATCAGTGCGATTTTAGCGTTGGGATTTGCTTGTGCGGCAGCAATTGCAGCACGTAATCCCGCGCCACCGGCGCCTATAATGGCAAGATCGGCTTGAAAGGTTTGCACGACATTCCTCCAGATTGTTGTTATTTCATCCCCGCCTGAACTCAGATGCTTCATCGGCTTCAAACAGGTTATGAACGCGTTTCCACTGCTCCTTTATAGGTACAATAGTATAGTCTTAGGGATGTGCGGGAAATTTGACGTGTTCGATTTTTTTAGCGTGTCAAAGGGGGGAATTATCATTGAATTTGATTAATTTAATTACTAAACCACCCCATGTCGCTTTTTTTACCCGATTGCCTGTGCTGATTACTACCGCGTGAAATTTGTCTCGTTAGCGCGATACGAGTAGACTTCGTGCCCTTGTCTTAAATCGGAGAAACAACCATGAGCGAAACGGCAACCTGGCAGCCGAGCGCGTCCATCCCCAATCTGTTAAAACGTGCAGCAATTATAGCGGAGATTCGCCGCTTTTTTGCCGATCGTGGCGTGCTTGAGGTTGAGACCCCTTGTATGAGTCAGGCAACGGTAACGGACATCCATCTGTTCCCGTTCGAAACACGTTTCGTCGGCCCTGGACATTCCCAGGGAATGAATCTCTATTTAATGACCAGTCCGGAATATCATATGAAGCGCCTGCTGGTGGCAGGATGTGGCCCGGTATATCAACTGTGTCGCAGCTTTCGTAATGAAGAGATGGGGCGTCATCATAACCCTGAGTTCACCATGCTCGAGTGGTATCGTCCCCACTACGATATGTATCGCCTGATGAATGAAGTGGATGATTTGCTCCAGCAGGTGCTGGACTGCTCTCCCGCGGAAAGCCTTTCTTATCAGCAGGCCTTCCAGCGTCATCTGGAGATAGATCCACTGTCTGCAGACAAAACCCAACTGCGGGAAGTGGCGGCTAAGCTGGATCTCAGCAACATCGCCGATACCGAAGAAGACCGGGACACCTTACTGCAACTGCTGTTCACGATGGGCGTTGAGCCGCATATCGGCAAAGACAAACCGACGTTTGTTTATCATTTCCCCGCCAGCCAGGCATCATTGGCGCAAATCAGTACCGAAGATCACCGCGTGGCTGAGCGTTTCGAGGTGTATTACAAAGGTATTGAGCTGGCGAATGGTTTCCATGAGTTGACCGACGCGCGCGAGCAGCAGCAACGGTTTGAACAGGATAACCGCAAACGTGCCGCACGCGGCCTGCCACAGCAACCTATCGATACCAACCTGCTTGAAGCGTTAAAAGTGGGCATGCCGGATTGCTCTGGCGTGGCGCTCGGCGTTGACCGTCTGGTGATGCTGGCATTGGGCGCGGAAAGCCTGGCTGAGGTTATCGCATTTACCGTCGATCGCGCGTAATTCACGCTCTCTCCATACAAAGTGGCGGATAAACCGCCACTTTGTAGCATATTTTTTCAATTACCCTCTAATAGCCACAATTTACATCTGGATGTTTGGTATCTTTCAGGTATCAATTCTGTGTTAATTTTTTATCGCTGAACTCCGCAATGAGAGCAGTGCCAATCGGTGAGCGGCGTTTGTTAAACGCTTGCCAGAGTAAGGGATGGTTTAATGACCCAAACAATAAAAAAGATGAGCCTGATTGGTCTCATCCTTATGATATTTACGTCTGTTTTTGGTTTTGCTAACAGCCCCTCCGCGTTCTATTTAATGGGGTATAGCGCGATTCCATGGTATATATTTTCCGCATTATTATTTTTTATTCCATTTGCTTTAATGATGGCGGAAATGGGTTCTGCCTATCGGAAAGAAGAGGGGGGAATCTATTCGTGGATGAATAATAGCGTTGGCCCACGCTATGCGTTTATCGGCACGTTTATGTGGTTTTCTTCCTATGTGATATGGATGGTAAGCACGGCGGCAAAAGTCTGGGTACCTTTTTCGACCTTCTTATTTGGCGCAGACATGACGCAGCACTGGCGTATTGCGGGGCTTGAGCCTACGCAGGTTGTCGGTCTGCTCGCCGTCGGCTGGATGATTCTGGTGACCTGCGTGGCCTCACGGGGGATTAATAAGATTGCCCGTATTACGGCTGTAGGTGGAATTGCCGTAATGTGTCTTAATTTAGTTTTGTTGTTAGTGAGTGTCGCTATTTTGTTATTAACGGGTGGCCACTTTGCGCAGGATATTAATTTTATCTCCTCGCCTAATCCGGGATATCAGTCCGGTCTGGCAATGTTGTCATTTGTTGTATTTGCTATTTTTGCTTACGGCGGAATTGAGGCCGTGGGTGGACTGGTAGATAAAACAGAAAAGCCAGAAAAGAACTTCGCGAAAGGGATTGTCTTTGCCGCTATTGTCATTTCTGTCGGTTATTCACTGGCGATATTTTTATGGGGCGTTAGCACCAACTGGCAACAGGTATTAAGTGATGGCTCGGTCAACCTCGGCAACATCACCTATATCCTGATGAAAAGCCTCGGGATGACGTTGGGTAATGCGCTGCAACTTTCCCCAGAAAGCGCGATGGCGTTGGGCGTATGGTTCGCGCGTATCACCGGCCTTTCTATGTTCCTCGCCTATACTGGCGCTTTTTTCACGCTCAGTTACTCGCCGCTGAAAGCGATTATTCAGGGAACGCCGAAGGCATTGTGGCCCGCGCCGATGACCAGGCTGAATGCGGTGGGGATGCCGACGACGGCAATGTGGTTGCAGTGTCTGTTGGTGAGCCTGTTTATCCTGCTGGTTTCGTTTGGCGGCGACACGGCTTCAGCGTTTTATAACAAACTGACCCTGATGGCGAACGTCTCAATGACGCTGCCGTATCTGTTCCTCGCACTTGCTTTCCCATTCTTTAAAGCGCGTACGGATCTGGAAAGGCCGTTTGTGATTTTTAAAACGCGAGCGGCGACGTTATTGACAACAGGCGTGGTGGTATTGGTGGTGACGTTTGCCAACGTGTTCACCATCATCCAGCCGGTGATTGAAGCCGGGGACTGGAACAGCGCATTGTGGATGACCGGCGGCCCGATCTTCTTCTCGCTGCTGGCGATGGCGATTTATCAGAACTACAGCCGCCGCATGGCGAAACAGTTTCGCTGGGTGACAGACTGAGGAAAGGTACATATTGAATTTTCCCAAAGCCCGAATGGAACACCCTCCGGGCTTTTTCATATAAAATAATTTCGAGATTTTTATCAGAATGATATTTGCATATATATTTTATGATTGTTTACATATCCCATCCAGGGAAGTGATTTCTTATGGTGAAAATCATTGCTACTATGAATCTATTTGTAAATATAATTTTTGATTGCTTTTTCTATACATGTGATGTCTATCTCATTACTAATTGAGAACCATAGCTATTGTCGGGTCAATGCTAAATTAACTTTGGTGATGAATTTTCATGATGATTAGCTCTCCACCTTTTTGTGAGATCGATGAATATGGTTTTCCTCATTGGAATGGGTTAGATTTTTTTCGATGGTATGCCTTACCTACTAATTGGCGTTTTATGACTGGGAAAGCATATCTCTGGTATTATAAAACAGCTTGGTTAGTTCACCATAGGGCAATGATAAAACAATACGCTTTTGAAGCAAGAATCCCTGAATTACTCCTTGCAGGTGTTGCTGTTGCTGAAGTAGGCGGAACTCCAGAGAGATTTAAAGGTGTTGGTGTTCTGCAATTTAGACAGATAATTGAAGAAATATTGGGAAAGAACAGTAATGAATCGTCTAATGCTACATCGGTCGGTTCAATTGCTATCCAGATAGGTGTTGCAGCCAAAACTATAGGTATCCACCCTGATAAATTGACTCATTTTCAGCAATTCCGCCTGTCGCAGTGTTTACTTGATAACAGCTTTAACATTCGGGTTGTAGCATTCCATTTACATGATCTTATTTTATATGATAATCCAGACGCTGATACTTTGTACTTGACTGACGAGCAGATAATATTGGCAGGTTCCAGATATAATCGTGGAATAATGAGAAGTAAAGATGATATTGTTCAATCAATTAGTGAGTTGCCCGGTTCTCCGGGGCGTGAATATAGTGAATATGGTCGTCGAATTATAGAAAAGAAAGATATAATACTTAAAATTATGCGAGGCGGTTAATGAGTTGGAAGTCTTTTACGTTGAATTTTATCTGGAGTATAGTAAGTATTATATCGATAATTATATTTTCAACGCAGGACAAGGAATGGTTTATCGATGGCAGGGGAATCAATGATATCTGTGATGTCATGAAATATATTGAGAATGATGATATTCGAACTGTGGGTATAGCTTTAACTCTACCTCTGTTTATTCCTTTTATCTATGCAACTGTATGGAGAAGGCAACGTAGTATCTGGCAATATTCTGTTATAGCGGCTCTCCTGTTCTTTTGGTTATGGCGCTTTGTTATACGATACCAATTATGTTGGTAAATAAGACGTTGGGTAGTGCTCAACACACCCAACGTTCATCTTATTGTGACACGATTTACAAACTCCCCGCCGGGCGGTTGCCTCTGCCCGCAGAACTTAACGTTCTCCCCGTTTGTTTACCGCCAAGGCTCTCCAGACGCATCTGGAACGGTGGGAATGGCATATCAATACCGTGCTCGCGGAAGCCTGCCAGAATCAGCTGGTGGATCTCATGGCGCAGCGGCATGCGGTGTCCCATCTCTGCGGCATAAATACGCAGTTCGAAGATTTGAATCCCTTGCTGCAGGTCTACCAGAAAGACTTCTGGCGCCGGGTTATCGATAACCAGCGAACAGCGCTGCGCGGCAGTCAGCAAAATCTGCGTGACCTCCTCGCTGTTAGCCTCTGACGGCGCCGGGATAGTTAACACCACACGGGTGACCGAATCTGACAACGACCAGTTGATAAACTGCTCGGTGATAAAGGCCTTATTGGGCACGATGATCTCTTTGCGGTCCCAGTCGCTGATAGTGGTGGCGCGAGTATTAATTTTTGTCACACTACCGGTTAGATCGCGAATGGTCACCGTGTCGCCAATGCGAATCGGTTTCTCAAACAGGATAATCAGGCCGGAAATAAAGTTGGCGAAGATTTCCTGCAAACCAAAGCCCAGACCAACACCGAGAGCAGCCACCAGCCATTGCAGTTTGGACCACTCAATGCCGATCATCGAGAAGCCAACCAGACCGCCAATCAGCATCAGCAAATACTTGGTAATGGTGGTAATGGCGTAACCGGTGCCGGGGGTTAAATCCAGATGTTGCAGCAGCGCCAGCTCCAGCAACGCGGGGAGGTTGCGCACTAACTGGGTGGTGATGATAAATACCAGTATCGCGATGAGCACCGCGCCCAGCGTGATTGGCTCTAAGCTTTCCACGCCCTGAACCGTAGAGGTGACATCCCACAACGAGATGTTTTCCAGGAAGCCAAATGCGGAATGAATTTCTGACCACAGTACAATGACTGAAAGCAGGGCGATAAGCATCAAAATAGAGCGCACCAGACGTAGCGATTGTGCGCTGATCGCGTCGAGATCCACTTCGCTTTCATCAACGTCAATTGCGCCTTCAAGACTGGTGGAGTGCGGCGGTTCTTCTTCACCCCGCGCGCGCTGTGCCAGCATTTCGGCGCGTCGATGCTTGGCGCGGTCGAACGCCAGGCGGCGGCGCTGGATCAGCATCCAACGGCGAATAACGTGATACACCACCAGTAACAAGAACCAGATAGCCACGGACGTTTCCAGACGTGCCAGTAGAGCTTGTGATGTGGCGAGATAGCCGACTGCGGCCGCGAGGATGGCAATCAGCGGAGCACCCATCAACATATTCCACAGCATGCTGTTGACCATGTTATCGCTGTTGCCCTCTTTATCGAGGTACAGCGGTATTCCGGCGCGCTTCAGGCTCAGAGTCACGACCGCCAGCGCGCCGCAAATCAAGATAAAGCACAAGCGTCCCAATGAGGCGGAGAATTCCCGGTCATTGAGGTTATCAAACATGATTACCGCCATGATCAGCGGGACAATCAGCCCGATACTCATCAGGTAATAGTGCATGGCCTTCGCGACGCGATTACGCGGCCAGCCAAAGTGGGCAATGAACAGACCGTTAGGGCGTGCAAAGGTGGCGCAAATCATCACCGCCCACAGCATGGGCACCGTGGCGGTTACGCCATCGCCGATAGCGACAGCCAACGGATAAGGCCAGGCTTCCTGCAAGCCGTAACCCAGGGTGGCCCACAGCACCGGTAGCGGTGAGGCGACGAGTATCGACCAGAATACCGTGCGTATCGTCAGCCAGAAGTGGTCCTGGGTCACTTTACCCACTCGCGCGGACGAGCGTTCAAGAAAACGGGTAAAGTGTTTGCGAGAATAGAGGCTAAATCCAACCAGCACCAGCGCACCGAACAGTGGTAGCAGCGTTTCCTTGCTGGTCAGCATCATGATGCTGGCTTTACCTAACTGATTAAATGTATCTAATGAGATCAGACGCCGCAGATCCTGAACAATGTCAACAGGCCAGGAGAGTGAGATAGGGCTGACGTCAGACGTCCAGAACAGATAGCGGTGTGTCGCTTCGTTGACCTCTTTTAGCGCATCTTCCAGTTGGCTATTGGAGACTTTTAGCTTGGTCAGTTCAAGGATCAGCGTATCGCCACCCTGTAACAGTGAGTTCAGCAATTCACGCTGAGTGCGCAACTGGGCGTTGAGGATGCTGCTCTGTTCCGCGGTCAGCGGTTGCCCATCGGCCTGATGGATCTGGCGCAGTTGCGGCTGTTTATTGAGTAGATCTTCATAGCGCATACGATGCACGCGTAGCTGCGCCATTTCGGTATCTAACTGCTGAGGTTTGGGCATTTCGGGCAGACGAGATACCTGCGCGCGTAGTGCTTCCCCCAGCATATTCGAGACCCCAAGCCACTGGGACTGTTCGCGCAGCGTATTCAACGCCTGACGCACCTGCAGCGTTTGGCTGGTGGCCTGACGCTGTTGCGATGCGACCAGGTCCATTCGCTGTGCCTGTTGGTTTAAGGCTTGGGACAGTTCGCGGTTAACCTTGAACTGGTCAACAATGCCTTCGGGCAATCCCGCACTGTTTTCCGCCAGCAGTTCGGTGCTCTCCAGCGCTCGTTCAGCTTCACGCTGCCGCTGACTGTTGAGTTGATTACGTAATGCCTGCAGATAAGCGTCGAGCTGTTGGCTCTGTTTTTCCGCCAGTTCGGAGCGCATACGCGCCAGTTCCTGACGGTTGTTGGCGGAAAGCTGCGCCAGCTCCAGTTCATCGACCAGGGCTTTGAGTTTGGCTGATTCAGCCTGCATCGCCTGATTCTGCGCGGGATTGGCGTTGGCGGTACCAATACGCCGCTCAAGCTCATTTAGCTGGCGGCGGGCATCGGTTTGCTGTTGAGGGAGCTGGCTTAACGAGTCGGCGATTTCCCGGGCGCGATCCTGCTCCTGCTGGGCCTGACGACTCTTTTCCAGCAACTGACTGCTGACCTGGAGGATCTCCTGGTTTAACGCATCAGTTGTCAGTCCGCTTGGTACGTTGCGCGGTTCGTCACGCAGATTGCTAAGCTGTGCGCGTAGCGTTGCGGAGAGCTTGGGGAAGTTATCAATAACTTGCTGATATTGCGCAGCGCGCTCAAGAGAGCCTTTACGCTCCTCAAGGGCATTCAGCGCGGACTGGAGCGCCTCAACGGTTTCTGGCTGAGCGGGTTTCGCCGCCTTGGCCTGCTCCAGTTCCTGGGTGAGTTGTTTGGCATCGGGGGCCGTCGCAGCGTACGCCCCCAGGCTGAGGCACCAGGCCATCAGAAAAGTGATAATCAGGCGCACAGCAGCGATTCCTATGTTTAAGTTTCGTCTTTTTTGTCGTCAACCAGCGGGCTGGCGTCGTGTTCTGCCTCGATCTCTTCTTTCGGCAGTGGGGCAGGTTCTGCCTCTGGCGTCACGAAAGTCTCTGTTGAGATGGCCATTGGCTGACCGATTTTCGTGACTGAGAGGTCCTGCAATTGCTCAACCAGGTTAACTTTGCCCGGTGCAAACAGGTTGATGACGGTAGAACCGAGCTTAAAGCGGCCCATTTCCTGACCTTTGAGCAGTGCCACTGACCCTTCGCTTTCGCCTTCCGGCCAGGTCCAGCGTTTAATTACGCCTTCACGCGGCGGGGTAATGGTGCCAGCCCAGACGGTTTCAATACTGCCAACGATAGTTGCCCCGACCAGAATTTGCACCATCGGGCCAAACTCGGTATCAAACAGGCAAATAACGCGTTCGTTACGGGCAAACAGGTTCGGTACGTTTTGCGCCGTCAGGATGTTTACAGAGAAGAGGTCACCCGGCACGTACATCATTTCGCGCAGGATACCGTTACAGGGCATATGTACGCGGTGGTAATCGCGTGGTGATAAGTACGTGGTCACAAACGTACCGTTGCGGAATTTGTCCGCCATCTGGTAGTTGCCGGCCAACAGCGCTTCAAGCGTATAGCTGTGCCCTTTGGCCTGTAACAGCTTGTCTTCATCGATGTTACCTAATTGGTTAATCACACCGTCAGCAGGCATCACCAATACATTAGGATCGGTGTTAATTGGACGAGCTTCGTCGCGCAGGGGACGAACAAAGAAGTCGTTAAAGGTGCGATAGCTGGCTGTATCCGGCTTTTGCGCCTCTTTCATATCGACCTTGTAATATTTCACGAACAGATCGATTACCAGTTTGGTCAGCCATCCCGCTCGTTTGCTCGCACCCCAACCCGCCAGGCGAGTGAGCCATAGTTTCGGCAGAATGTATTGTAGCGAAAGCTTAAATGAGTTTAACAAGGTAGCCTCCAGGCCATAATTTGTTCCCGATCCGGCATACGGGCCGGATCCTGAAAAAGGGGGACGATTCTAGCGATGCTTAGCTTAGTTGTCAGTTGTCTGTATCAGAAAAGTTTTTACGCGTTTTTACCTGTGCCATGCTTTCCAGGATGCGGTGATAATTTTCAAACCGAGTTTCGGCTATTTCCCCTTTTTCTACAGCCTCACGGATAGCACAGCCTGGATCGGTATCATGCTTGCAGTCGCGGTATTTACAATGACCCAGGTAGTCATGGAATTCGACAAAACCATGGGTGATTTGTTCCGGTTCCAGATGCCACAGTCCGAACTCGCGTACGCCCGGGGAATCGATAACGTCGCCACCATGTGGGAAGTGATACAGGCGAGAAGCGGTAGTGGTGTGCTGCCCAAGACCGGAGTTATCGGAGACATCGTTGGTCAGGATCGCTTCCTGCAGGCCGAGAAGATTATTGAGCAGGCTGGATTTACCTACACCCGACTGGCCAGCAAAAATGCTGATGCGATCGGTTAATGCTTCTTCAAGCGGTTTCAGACCGTCTTTAGTGCGGCTTGATACCATCAACACGCGATAGCCAATGTTGCGATAGATATCCATCTGTTCGTTAACAAAGGCCATGCCCTCGGCATCCAGCAGATCGATCTTATTCAGTACGATAATCGGTTCGACGTGTAGCGTTTCGCAGGCAACCAGATAGCGGTCGATAATATTGAGTGACAGCTCGGGTAAGATGGCTGAGACAATAACAATTTGGTCGATGTTGGCAGCAATCGGCTTTACCCCGTCGTAAAAGTCGGGACGTGTCAGTACCGAGGTGCGCTCGTGTACCGCCTCTACGATGCCTTTGACATTTACGCCTTCTGCGGCCGCTTTACCTGGACGCCAGACGACGCGATCGCCGGTAACCAGCGAACGAATTGTGCGGCGGATGTTGCAGCGGTGAATGTCGCCGTCAGCAGATTCCACGTCGGCATGCATGCCAAAACGGCTGATCACGATGCCTTCAGCAGTTTCGCCAAACAGGTTGTCGTCATAGTCGGGCTTCTCCGCGGACGTTTTAAGACGACGCTGGTGATTGGCGTTCACACGGCGCTGTTGGCCTTTGGAGAGTTTATTCTTACTCAATCGGACTGGCTCCTGGTCGCCCATGATGGGCAAAACATTTATGATACACGCAATTTTAGATGAATATAGTCACACTGAATGTGACGCTGAAGGGTGGAAAATAGCATGAGTGCCAATGAAAACAACCTGATTTGGATCGATCTGGAGATGACTGGTCTGGATCCCGAGCGCGATCGCATTATTGAGATCGCCACGCTGGTGACGGATGCCAACTTAAATATTCTGGCTGAAGGACCGACGATTGCAGTGCACCAGTCCGACGAACAACTGGCATTAATGGATGACTGGAACGTACGTACGCATACCGGTAGCGGGTTGGTGGAGCGTGTGAAGGCGAGCACCATGGGCGATCGCGAAGCAGAACTGGCTACGCTGGCATTTTTGCAAGAATGGGTTCCGGCAGGAAAATCACCTATCTGCGGCAACAGCATCGGGCAGGATCGTCGTTTCCTGTTTAAATACATGCCGGAACTGGAGGCGTATTTCCATTACCGCTATCTCGACGTCAGCACGCTGAAAGAGCTGGCGCGTCGTTGGAAGCCGGAGATCCTTGCTGGCTTCACCAAGCAAGGAACGCATCAGGCGATGGATGACATCCGTGAGTCGGTTGCTGAGCTTGCTTACTATCGCGAACATTTTATTAAGCTTTGATTTTGTGGATTGCCGGGTGGCGGCTGTGCCTTACCCGGCCTACGAAAATCGTTCCTGCGAGCTTGCACTAAGTCAGGATTGTCGCTAAATTAAACGACTTGCCGATAAATTCAGCACTTAAACGAAAAAACAAGAAAATCGCTTTTAGGGGGGTTGCAGCTAAACGGATTTCTCGTATAATGCGCCTCCCGTAACGACAGAGAATTACGCGTTACGGCAGCAACAAAAGCAGTACAAATTTGCGGGAATAGCTCAGTTGGTAGAGCACGACCTTGCCAAGGTCGGGGTCGCGAGTTCGAGTCTCGTTTCCCGCTCCAAAATTTGAAAGTGCTTGTTAAGCACAGACCACCAATCGCAGGATTTCGAATTGCGACAAGGCGGCAACTGAATGAGTCCTTAGGAGCTTACTGAAGTAAGTGACTTAGGCGAGTGAAGGCAGCCAACGCAGTAGCGGTTCGAAAGACGAAGATTATGCGGGAATAGCTCAGTTGGTAGAGCACGACCTTGCCAAGGTCGGGGTCGCGAGTTCGAGTCTCGTTTCCCGCTCCAAAATTTGAAAGTGCTTGTTAAGCACAGACACACCCAAGCGGGAATAGCTCAGTTGGTAGAGCACGACCTTGCCAAGGTCGGGGTCGCGAGTTCGAGTCTCGTTTCCCGCTCCAAAATTTGAAAGTGCTTGTTAAGCACAGACACACCCAAGCGGGAATAGCTCAGTTGGTAGAGCACGACCTTGCCAAGGTCGGGGTCGCGAGTTCGAGTCTCGTTTCCCGCTCCAAAATTTGAAAGTGCTTGTTAAGCACAGACACACCCAAGCGGGAATAGCTCAGTTGGTAGAGCACGACCTTGCCAAGGTCGGGGTCGCGAGTTCGAGTCTCGTTTCCCGCTCCAAATTCTTACCTCAAAAAAATATCCACAACGAAGAATCGCGTTGGGGACGTTTTGTTTCGTCGTTGACATACTCTTGTAAACAGACTTATCCACAGGTCCGGGTATTATTCCTGGAATGCAAAAAACTTCGCCTGGTTAATAGTATCATTTTAACACATTGAAATTAATGGACTAATTATCATTTCAAATTGTTAATGCGATCACTTGACGATTTTTTCCCTCTTGAATATCAATGTGTTTCTATTTTTATACACAAGCTGTGGATGACTTAAGCGTCGCGCGGTAGACCCTTTTCGATGACCCTGACTAAACGTTGTTTCTTCGGCAACTGCACCTCAACTACGCAGGCATTTCGCTTCTCAATTTGCTGAGCAACCGCCCACTCTATGTGTTCGTCGAGAAGTGGGTGCTCACCTCTGCGCTTTTCCAGTGCGTTAATTACGGCTTCATCCCAGGGTGCATTGCCCAACGCAACAGCGATATTTCGCAGCCAGCGCAGATGGCCAATACGACGAATGGCAGACCCCTCCGTGACTTTTAAAAACCACGCTTCGCTCCAGCTAAACAGCTCTATTAACTCCGGAGCATGCAGCTGCTTACGTGGGCTAAAGTCATCCTCTACCGTC
Organism: Citrobacter sp. wls714; assembly: GCF_005281025.1. Classification (NCBI taxonomy): domain Bacteria; kingdom Pseudomonadati; phylum Pseudomonadota; class Gammaproteobacteria; order Enterobacterales; family Enterobacteriaceae; genus Citrobacter; species Citrobacter sp. wls714. Next base: position 33,767 of record NZ_SZWZ01000028.1, read on the forward strand.
AGTTGCGAATAGCGGTTCCAGGGACAAATGAGCTGACAATCATCGCAGCCGTAAATTCGATTCCCCAGCAAGGGACGAAACGCTTCCGGGATAGCGCCTTCCAGTTCGATAGTGAGATAAGAGATACAACGGCGCGCATCTACGGTGTAGGGTTCAACGATGGCCCCGGTGGGACAGATGGTCATACAGGCGACGCATTTCCCGCATCCTTCTTCTACTGGCTTATCGACCGGCAAGGGCAGGTTGACCAGCAATTCACCGAGGAAGAAAAATGAACCGGCTTCGCGATTGAGGATAAGTGAGTGCTTACCTGTCCAGCCAAGCCCGGCTTTTTCCGCCAGCGGACGCTCAAGAATGGGCGCGGAATCGACAAAAGGTCTAAAATTCAGCGAAACGCAGTGTTGTTGAATCATCTCGCCCAGCTTTTTTAAGCGGTTACGCAGCAGCTTATGGTAGTCGCGCCCCAGTGCGTAGCGACTGACGTAACCCAGAGAGGGATTTTTCAACGTACTGGCAAAGGCCGCGTTGGCTGGGAGATAGTTCATACGTACGCTGATGACACGTAGCGTACCGGGCAATAATTCGTGAGGTCGGGCGCGCATCATGCCGTGACGGGCCATCCAGTCCATCTCGCCGTGATAGTGTTGATCCAGCCAGGCCTGCAGTTTGGGCTCCGCTTCGCTTAGGTCGGTATCGGCAATACCGACCTGCTGAAAGCCAAGCTCCAGCCCCCACTGCTTAATATTTTGCGCTAACTGATTGAGATCGAGGGGCTCTGACATGATGGACCATACAATGAAGAAAAACCCCGCAAGTATACCACACTCCATCTGGCACGCCGATGACATCAGGCGGATGGAGCGAGAGGCAGCAGACAGTTTAGGGCTGACGTTATACGAACTGATGCAACGGGCGGGAGAGGCTGCGTTTCAGGTCTCGCGCGAAGCCTATCCGCATGCCCAGCACTGGCTGGTGCTGTGCGGCCATGGTAACAATGGCGGCGATGGCTACGTGGTGGCAAGGCTCGCCAAAGCGCAAGGGCTTGAGGTCACGCTACTGGCGCAAGAGAGTGACAAACCGCTCCCGGAGGAAGCACAGCATGCGCGCGACGCCTGGCTTAATGCCGGTGGCGTCATTCATGCTGCGGATATCACCTGGCCTGGTAGCGTGGACGTCATCATCGACGCGCTGTCAGGGACTGGCTTAAAGTACGCGCCGCGTGACTCTCTCTCGGTATTGATTGAACGTGCCAATACTTACCCAGCTCCCATCGTGGCGATCGATATTCCTTCCGGCCTGCTGGCACAAACCGGAGCGACACCGGGATCGGTCATCAATGCGGCGCATACCGTCACCTTTATTGCACTCAAACCAGGCCTGTTAACGGGTAAAGCGCGCGATGTCACCGGACGCCTGCATGTTAACGCGCTTGGGTTGGACGACTGGCTGGTTGGGCAGAATGCGCCAATTCAACGTTTTGATGCTCAACAGCTTGCGCACTGGCTAACGCCACGCCGACCTACCTCGCACAAAGGTTCCCACGGTCGGCTGGTGATTATCGGCGGTGACCACGGGACGGCAGGCGCAATACGTATGGCCGGTGAAGCGGCGCTGCGTGCAGGCGCCGGGCTGGTCAAAATGCTGACCCGCAGTGAAAACATCGCGCCGATTCTGACCGCCAGGCCCGAACTGATGGTTGATACGCTAACGCCGCAAACTCTGGATGAAAGCCTGGCGTGGGCGGATGTTGTTGTGATTGGCCCCGGGCTTGGTCAGCAGGAGTGGGGCAAAAAAGCGCTGCAAAAGGTCGAGAATTTTCGCAAACCGATGCTCTGGGATGCCGATGCGCTGAACCTGCTGGCAATCAACCCCGATAAACGTCACAATCGCGTGATCACGCCGCATCCGGGAGAAGCCGCGCGACTGCTGGGCTGTTCCATTGCAGAAATTGAAGACGATCGCTTACTTTGTGCACAACGTCTGGTAAAACGGTACGGAGGCGTGGTAGTGCTGAAAGGCGCGGGTACGGTTGTTGCTGCTGAACAGGCTGAGTTGGGTATTATTGATACCGGCAATGCAGGCATGGCCAGCGGCGGAATGGGTGATGTGCTTTCCGGTATTATTGGCGCATTGCTCGGACAGAAGCTTACCCCGTATGATGCAGCATGTGCGGGATGTGTTGCGCACGGTGCGGCGGCGGATGTGCTGGCGGCGCGTTTTGGTACGCGCGGCATGCTGGCGACCGATCTCTTTACTACGCTACAGCGTATTGTTAACCCTGATGTGATTGACGTTTATCATGATGAATCGAGTAATTCCACTACCTGATGAACAGGCGACTTTAGACCTTGGATTGCGGGTAGCCAAAGCCTGTGACGGCGCGACGGTAATTTATTTGTACGGCGACCTGGGTGCGGGCAAAACCACTTTCAGCCGTGGATTCCTGCAGGCGTTAGGCCACAAAGGTAATGTAAAAAGCCCGACTTACACGCTGGTTGAACCCTATTCGCTCGATAATTTGATGGTTTATCACTTCGATCTGTATCGACTTGCGGACCCGGAGGAGCTGGAATTTATGGGGATCCGTGATTATTTTGCCAATGATGCCATCTGCCTGGTGGAATGGCCACAACAAGGTAAAGGTGTACTGCCAGACCCGGACGTCGAAATACACATTGAATACCAGGCACAAGGTCGAGAGGCGCGCGTAAGCGCAGTCTCCTCATCGGGTGATTTATTGCTGGCGCGTTTAGCCGATTAACCTTAAGGGTGGCGGGATGATTTATCGCATCAGAAACTGGCTGATGGCAACCCTGGTCCTGCTGTGCGCGCAGGCAGGGGCCGCCAGCCTCTCCGATCTTCAGGTTTCCAATGGTGATCAACAGGCGCGGATTACGCTGAGCTTTATTGGCGATCCTGAATACGCCGTTTCGCAGGATGGGAAACGAACCGTCGCGCTGGATATTAAACAAACCGGTGTGATTCAGGGATTACCGCTGCTGTTTAGCGGTAATAATCTGGTCAAATCTATTCGTTCCGGTACGCCAAAAGACGTGCAGTCTCTGCGCCTGCTGGTGGATTTAACCGAGAACGGTAAAGCAGAAGCCGTTAAACGACAAAACGGCGGCAATTATACCGTCGTGTTTACCATCAAAGCGGATACGCCGCCGCCACCGCCTCCGGTGGTCGCGAAGCGTGTCGAGGCGCCGGTTGTCGCCCCGCGTCCTGTCGAGCCTGCACGTAACCCGTTTAAAGCGGAAAACGACCGCACCACGGCGGTTACCAGCAGTAATACGTCCACGCGACCTGCGGCGCGCGCCAGCACCAACAGCGGCGACAAAGTGGTTATCGCCATTGATGCCGGGCACGGTGGACAGGATCCCGGCGCAATTGGCCCCGGCGGTACGCGTGAGAAAAATGTCACGATTGCCGTGGCGCGTAAACTACGCAGTTTGCTGAATGATGACCCGATGTTTAAAGGTGTTCTCACCCGCGATGGCGATTACTTCATCTCGGTGATGGGGCGTTCCGACGTTGCGCGTAAACAAAACGCCAACTTCCTGGTTTCGATTCATGCGGATGCCGCGCCAAACCGGGATGCCACTGGCGCTTCCGTCTGGGTACTGTCAAACCGCCGGGCGAACAGTGAAATGGCCGGCTGGTTGGAGCAGCACGAGAAGCAATCGGAACTGTTAGGCGGTGCGGGTGATGTGCTGGCCAACAGCCAGGCCGATCCTTACCTCAGTCAGGCCGTGCTGGATCTGCAGTTCGGTCATTCGCAACGCGTCGGGTATGATGTGGCGACCAGCATGATCGGTCAGTTAGAACGTATTGGCTCAATGCATAAACGTCGGCCGGAACATGCCAGCCTGGGCGTATTACGTTCGCCTGATATCCCGTCAGTGCTGGTTGAAACCGGCTTTATCAGTAACAACAGCGAAGAGCGTCTGTTGGCGAGTGATGATTACCAGCAGCAACTGGCCGAGGCGATTTACAAAGGATTGCGTAACTATTTCCAGGCGCACCCGATGCAAACCGGGCCGCAGGGAGCGCCGGCGCAAACCGCCAGTGCCGTGTCGCCTGGCAACACGTTAACAAATTAAGGATTAGCCATGCCGATTCAGGTTCTACCGCCACAGTTGGCGAACCAGATTGCCGCGGGCGAGGTGGTAGAACGGCCTGCGTCAGTGGTGAAAGAGCTGGTGGAAAACAGTATCGATGCCGGCGCGACGCGTATTGATATTGATGTCGAACGCGGCGGCGCGAAGCTTATCCGTATTCGTGACAACGGCTGCGGGATTAAAAAAGACGAGCTGGCGCTGGCGCTGGCGCGTCACGCCACCAGTAAAATTGCCTCGCTTGACGATCTCGAAGCCATCGTGAGCCTCGGGTTTCGCGGCGAAGCGTTAGCCAGCATTAGCTCAGTCTCTCGTTTAACCCTGACGTCGCGCACGCAAGAGCAATCTGAAGCCTGGCAAGCCTATGCCGAAGGGCGCGACATGGATGTCACAGTGAAACCCGCCGCGCATCCGGTGGGCACCACGCTGGAGGTGTTGGATCTGTTCTACAACACCCCGGCGCGGCGCAAGTTTATGCGCACCGAGAAAACCGAATTTAATCATATCGACGAGATTATCCGCCGCATTGCGCTGGCGCGGTTCGATGTGACGATTAATCTGTCGCACAACGGCAAAGTGGTGCGTCAGTACCGTGCAGTGGCAGCAGATGGGCAAAAAGAGCGCCGACTGGGCGCGATTTGCGGTATGCCGTTTCTGGAACATGCGCTGGCGATTGAATGGCAGCATGGCGATTTGACGCTGCGGGGCTGGGTAGCCGATCCGCACCACACGACGACGGCGCTGGCGGAAATCCAGTACTGCTACGTGAATGGCCGGATGATGCGTGACCGCCTGATCAACCACGCTATCCGCCAGGCCTGTGAAGATAAGCTGGGCGCCGATCAGCAGCCTGCATTTGTTTTATACCTGGAAATCGATCCGCATCAGGTGGATGTCAACGTGCATCCCGCCAAACATGAGGTCCGTTTCCATCAGTCGCGTCTGGTGCATGATTTTATCTACCAGGGCGTATTGAGCGTCCTGCAACAGCAGCTTGAAACGCCGCTGCCGTTGGCTGATGACGACGAGCCCGCCCCCCGGCACATCCCGGAAAACCGCATTGCAGCCGGACGTAACCATTTTGCTGAGCCCGCTCCGGCGCGTGAAGCTGCTGCACCTCGCTACTCTGCCCCCGCTGGCGGTGGTGGTCGTCAGGCGGGCGCCAGCTGGCCTCATGCCCAGCCTGGATATCAAAAGCAGCAGGGTGAGATTTATCAGCAACTGCTGCAGACGCCAGTTCCAACGCGTAAAGCGCCGGAATCTGAAGCGCCATCAGCACCGCTGACCGGCAATAGTCAAGGTTTTGGTCGGGTGCTAACGATTGTCGGTGCGGACTGTGCCTTACTCGAATGTGATGGTCATATTCGGTTACTGGCATTACCGGTGGCGGAACGTTGGCTGCGTCAGGCGCAGTTAACGCCGGGAGAGGGTACTGTTTGCGCCCAGCCGTTGCTGATTCCTTTACGTCTAAAAGTGACCGCCGATGAAAAAGCGGCGCTGCAGAAAGGGCAGAGCCAACTGGCCGATCTGGGCATTGAATTTCAACTGGATGCGCAGCATGTGACCATCCGGGCAGTGCCTTTACCCTTACGCCAACAAAATTTACAAATCTTGATTCCTGAACTGATAGGCTACCTGGCGCAGCAGTCCGTATTTGAACCGGGCAATATTGCACAGTGGATTGCACGTAACCTGATGAGCGAGCATCCGCAGTGGAGCATGGCCCAGGCGATTACGCTGCTAGCGGATGTTGAGCGGCTTTGCCCACAACTCGTGAAGGCACCGCCGGGTGGTCTGTTACAACCTGTTGATTTACATTCGGTAATGAATGCCCTGAAACATGAGTGATACCCGTAAGGCGAGCCTGCCAAAGGCGATTTTTTTAATGGGGCCAACGGCCTCCGGTAAAACGGCATTAGCAATTGAATTGCGTAAAGTTTTGCCTGTAGAGTTGATAAGCGTTGATTCCGCCCTTATTTACAAAGGGATGGATATCGGTACAGCCAAGCCTGATGCAGATGAATTACAGGCCGCGCCGCACCGATTGCTGGATATTCGCGATCCGTCGCAGGCGTACTCTGCTGCGGATTTTCGCCGCGATGCGTTAGCCGAGATGGCCGATATCACCGCCGCGGGGCGTATCCCGCTGCTGGTGGGCGGCACAATGTTATATTTCAAAGCCTTGCTTGAAGGGCTGTCGCCGTTACCGTCGGCAGACCCGGACGTCAGGGCCAGAATTGAGCAGCAGGCGGCAGAGCACGGGTGGGACGCATTGCACCGACAGCTTCAGGAGATCGATCCCGTGGCTGCCGCGCGTATTCATCCAAATGATCCGCAAAGACTTTCCCGGGCACTGGAAGTTTTTTTCATTTCGGGTAAAACTTTAACGGAGCTGACGCAAACGTCAGGAGATGCTTTGCCGTATGAGGTGCATCAGTTTGCAATCGCCCCGGCGAGCCGTGAACTGCTCCATCAGCGAATTGAGCAGCGTTTTCATCAGATGTTAGCTTCAGGTTTTGAAGCAGAAGTCCGGGCGCTTTTTGCCCGTGGAGATTTGCATACGGATTTGCCTTCCATTCGTTGTGTGGGGTATCGCCAGATGTGGTCATACATTGAAGGCGAAATTTCATACGATGAAATGGTTTATAGAGGTGTTTGCGCCACGAGGCAGTTGGCGAAGCGGCAGGTAACCTGGTTGCGTGGTTGGGAAGGGGTGCACTGGCTTGACAGTGAAAAGCCTGACCAGGCGCGAAACGAAGTATTACAGGTTGTTGGTGCTATCGCGAACTGAATGTGTACAATTGAAACGTATCGTGCGCAATTTTTCAGAATCGAAAGGTTCAAAGTACAAATAAGCATATAAGGAAAAGAGAGAATGGCTAAGGGGCAATCTTTACAAGATCCGTTCCTGAACGCACTGCGTCGGGAACGTGTTCCAGTTTCTATTTATTTGGTGAATGGTATTAAGCTGCAAGGTCAAATCGAGTCTTTTGATCAGTTCGTGATCCTGTTGAAGAACACGGTCAGCCAGATGGTTTATAAGCACGCGATTTCTACTGTTGTCCCGTCTCGCCCGGTTTCTCATCACAGCAATAATGCCACCGGCGGCACTGGCAGCAACTACCATCATGGTAGCAACGCGCAAGGTTCATCTGCGCAACAGGACAGCGAAGAAACCGAATAAGGTTGATCGCTGTTTTACATACGGGGAGCCAGCGAACCTGCGTTCCCCGTTGATACATATTAAGGGGTTGACGCTTGTTTGACCGTTATGATGCCGGTGAGCAGGCGGTACTGGTACACATCTATTTTTCGCAAGACAAAGATATGGAAGACCTCCAGGAGTTTGAATCTCTGGTTTCTTCCGCCGGTGTCGAAGCAATGCAGGTGATTACCGGGAGCCGTAAAGCACCGCACCCGAAGTATTTTGTTGGTGAAGGTAAGGCAATCGAAATTGCCGAAGCCGTAAAAGCGACTGGCGCTGCGGTGGTGATTTTTGATCATGCTCTAAGCCCTGCCCAGGAACGTAACCTGGAACAATTGTGCCAGTGTCTGGTTATCGACAGGACTGGTCTTATTCTGGATATTTTTGCCCAGCGTGCGCGAACCCATGAGGGTAAGTTGCAGGTTGAGCTGGCGCAGCTGCGCCATATGGCTACGCGTCTGGTCCGTGGCTGGACCCACCTTGAAAGGCAAAAGGGCGGGATTGGTTTGCGCGGTCCGGGTGAAACCCAGCTCGAAACCGACCGTCGTTTGCTGCGTAATCGCATTTTGCAGATACAGTCGCGCCTGGAAAAAGTTGAAAAGCAACGTGAGCAGGGGCGACAGTCGCGTAAGAAAGCGGATGTCCCGACCGTATCACTGGTGGGATATACCAACGCCGGAAAATCCACCCTGTTCAATCAGATAACTGAAGCCCGGGTCTACGCAGCGGATCAGCTGTTTGCGACCCTGGACCCGACCCTGCGCCGGATCGACGTTGCGGATGTCGGTGAAACCGTGCTGGCGGATACCGTAGGGTTTATCCGTCACTTACCGCACGACCTGGTGGCGGCGTTTAAAGCCACCTTGCAGGAAACACGTCAGGCGACATTGCTGCTGCACGTTATTGATGCAGCAGATTTTCGTGTGCAAGAAAATATCGAGGCCGTTGATACGGTGCTTGAGGAGATCGATGCGCATGAGATCCCGACCCTGCTGGTGATGAATAAAATCGATATGCTGGATGACTTTGAACCGCGTATCGACAGAGATGAAGAGAATAAACCCATTCGCGTTTGGGTTTCAGCGCAAACGGGAATAGGAATACCACAGCTTTTTCAGGCTTTGACTGAGCGGCTTTCCGGTGAGGTAGCGCAGCATACGTTGCGTTTGCCGCCGCAGGAAGGGCGTCTGAGAAGCCGGTTTTACCAACTTCAGGCAATAGAAAAAGAGTGGATGGAGGAGGACGGCAGCGTAGGTCTGCAGGTTCGTATGCCGATCGTAGACTGGCGTCGCCTCTGTAAACAAGAACCGACCCTGGCAGATTACATTATCTGACCGGGAGGAAATGCCTGGGGATTTTTTGCCCAATACTCATCGAATTTTGGGTTGCAGGTCGGCGGTAACGCCCCTGTAGTGCAAAAAACGGGGTATATCACCGCATAACAAATATGGAGCACAAACATGGCGTGGAATCAGCCCGGTAATAACGGACAAGACCGCGACCCGTGGGGAAGCAGCAAACCTGGCGGCAACCCTGAGGGAAATGGAAACAAAGGTGGTCGCGATCAGGGACCTCCCGATCTGGATGATATCTTCCGCAAACTGAGCAAAAAGCTCGGTGGTCTGGGCGGTGGTAAAGGTACTGGTTCTGGCGGCGGTAGTTCATCGCAAGGTCCGCGTCCGCAACTGGGCGGTCGGGTCTTTACTATCGCAGCGGCCGCTATCGTCATTATCTGGGCGGCCAGCGGTTTCTATACCATTAAAGAAGCGGAACGCGGCGTGGTGACACGCTTCGGTAAATTCAGCCATTTGGTTGAGCCGGGTCTGAACTGGAAACCGACCTTTATCGACGAAGTGACCCCGGTCAACGTTGAAGCCGTGCGTGAACTTGCCGCATCCGGCGTCATGCTGACATCTGACGAAAACGTCGTGCGCGTTGAAATGAACGTGCAGTACCGCGTAACCGATCCGCAGCGTTATCTGTTTAGCGTAACCAGCGCGGATGACAGTCTGCGTCAGGCAACCGACAGCGCACTGCGTGGCGTTATCGGTAAATACACTATGGACCGTATACTGACCGAAGGGCGTACCGTTATTCGTAGCGATACCCAGCGTGAACTGGAAGAAACGATCCGTCCGTACAACATGGGTATCACCCTGCTGGACGTCAACTTCCAGGCAGCACGTCCGCCGGAAGAGGTTAAAGCCGCGTTTGACGATGCGATTGCCGCGCGTGAAAACGAACAGCAATACATCCGTGAAGCGGAAGCGTACACCAACGAAGTGCAACCTCGTGCGAACGGTCAGGCGCAGCGTATTCTGGAAGAAGCGCGTGCTTACAAAACGCAAACCATCCTGGAAGCACAGGGTGAAGTGGCTCGATTCGCTAAAATTCTGCCGGAATATAAAGCCGCACCGCAAATTACTCGCGAGCGTCTGTATATCGAGACCATGGAAAAAGTGCTGAGTCATACTCGCAAAGTTCTGGTTAACGATAAGGGCAGCAATCTGATGGTTCTGCCGCTGGATCAAATGCTGAAAGGCGGTAGTGCGCCAGCAGCCAAGAGCGACAGCAGTTCAAACCTGCTGCGTCTGCCGCCAGCGACGACCTCCAGCACTGGAGCAAGCAACACCTCGTCCACCAGTCAGGGCGATATTATGGACCAACGCCGCGCCAACGCGCAGCGTAACGACTACCAGCGTCAGGGGGAATAACGATGCGTAAGTCAGTTATTGCGATTATCATCATCGTTCTGGTAGTTCTGTTCATGTCTGTCTTTGTGGTCAAAGAAGGCGAGCGCGGTATTACGCTGCGCTTTGGTAAAGTTCTGCGTGACGATGACAACAAGCCGTTGGTCGTTGCACCAGGCCTGCACTTCAAGATTCCGTTTATTGAATCCGTGAAAATGCTGGATGCGCGTATCCAAACCATGGACAACCAGGCCGATCGCTTTGTCACCAAAGAGAAGAAAGACCTAATCGTTGACTCCTATATCAAGTGGCGCATCAGTGACTTTAGCCGTTACTACCTGGCAACGGGCGGTGGCGACGTTTCTCAGGCGGAAGTTCTGCTGAAACGTAAGTTCTCTGACCGTCTGCGTTCTGAAATTGGTCGTCTCGACGTGAAAGACATCGTTACCGATTCCCGTGGTCGCCTGACTCTGGAAGTCCGTGACGCGCTGAACTCCGGTTCTGCTGGCACGGAAGATGAAGTCGCGACACCGGCGGCGGATAGCGCGATTGCCGAAGCGGCTGAACGTGTTCAGGCTGAAACGAACGGTAAAGTACCGGTCATCAACCCGAACAGTATGGCGGCATTGGGCATTGAAGTGGTTGACGTGCGTATTAAGCAAATCAACCTGCCTGCTGAAGTGTCTGAGGCCATCTACAACCGTATGCGCGCTGAGCGTGAAGCGGTAGCTCGTCGCCATCGTTCACAAGGTCAGGAAGAAGCGGAAAAACTGCGTGCAACGGCGGATTATGAAGTAACGAAAACGCTGGCAGAAGCTGAACGTCAGGGCCGCATCATGCGTGGTGAAGGCGATGCGGAAGCAGCTAAACTGTTTGCCGATGCGTTCAGCCAGGATCCTGACTTCTACGCTTTCATCCGTAGCCTGCGCGCTTACGAGAAGAGCTTCGAAGGTAACCAGGACGTGATGGTCATGAGCCCGGACAGCGATTTCTTCCGCTACATGAAGACACCGAATACCGCGACACGCTAAAATAGTTTCAGCGGTTTTAAACCAGCAAAACCACCGGCGTCCCCAGGGATGCGGTGGTTTTCTTTTTATATAAGGTCGATGAATGAATTCAACAATCTTACTGGCGCTCGCGCTGGTTTTGGTGCTGGAAGGCCTGGGTCCTATGCTTTATCCCAGCGCATGGAAGAAAATGATCTCCGCGATGGCGCAACTTCCCGAAAATACTTTGCGTCGTTTTGGTGGAGGTCTTGTGGTCGCGGGCGTTGTGGTCTACTACATGTTGAGGAAAACGATTGGCTGATCAATAAGTAGCCTAATTTGCGGATTTTAGCATGCAAAAAGTGCTGTATATCTGAAAAAGCGGTGGTAGAATCCATTTTTAAGCAAACGGTGATTTTGAAAAATGGGTAACAACGTCGTCGTACTGGGCACCCAATGGGGTGACGAAGGTAAAGGGAAGATCGTCGATCTTCTGACTGAACGGGCTAAATATGTTGTGCGCTACCAGGGTGGTCACAACGCAGGCCATACTCTCGTAATCAACGGTGAAAAAACCGTCCTCCATCTTATTCCATCAGGTATTCTTCGCGAGAATGTCATCAGCATCATCGGTAACGGTGTTGTACTGTCTCCGTCCGCGCTGATGAAAGAAATGAAAGGGCTGGAAGATCGTGGTATCCCGGTTCGCGAGCGCCTGCTGCTGTCTGAAGCGTGTCCGCTGATCCTTGATTATCACGTTGCGTTGGATAACGCTCGTGAGAAAGCGCGTGGCGAGAAAGCGATCGGTACTACCGGTCGTGGTATCGGTCCGGCTTATGAAGACAAAGTGGCTCGTCGCGGTCTGCGCGTTGGCGATCTGTTTGATAAAGCAACCTTCGCTGAAAAACTGAAAGAAGTGATGGAATATCACAACTTCCAGTTGGTGAATTTCTATAAAGTCGAAGCCGTTGACTACCAGAAAGTGCTGGATGATGTGATGGCGATTGCCGACATCCTGACCTCTATGGTTGTTGATGTTTCCGATCTGCTGGACCAGGCGCGTAAGCGTGGCGATTTCGTCATGTTCGAAGGCGCGCAGGGTACGCTGCTGGATATCGATCACGGTACCTATCCGTACGTAACCTCCTCCAACACCACTGCGGGTGGCGTGGCGACCGGCTCCGGCCTGGGTCCACGTTATGTGGATTACGTTCTGGGCATCATCAAAGCTTACTCTACTCGTGTCGGCGCAGGTCCGTTCCCGACTGAGCTGTTTGATGACGTTGGTGAGTTCCTGTGCAAACAAGGTAACGAGTATGGCGCAACCACTGGCCGTCGTCGTCGTACCGGTTGGCTGGACTCCGTTGCCGTACGTCGTGCAGTACAGATTAACTCCCTGTCTGGCTTCTGCCTGACCAAACTGGACGTGCTGGACGGTTTGAAAGAGGTGAAAATCTGTGTCGCTTACCGTATGCCGGATGGCCGTGAAGTTACAACGACTCCGCTGGCGGCTGACGACTGGAAAGGTATCGAGCCGATTTACGAAACCATGCCAGGCTGGTCTGAATCCACCTTTGGCGTGAAGGAACGTAGCGGTCTGCCGCAGGCAGCACTGAACTACATCAAGCGTATTGAAGAACTGACCGGTGTGCCGATTGATATTATCTCAACTGGCCCAGACCGTACTGAAACCATGATCCTGCGCGACCCGTTCGACGCATAATTCTGGTTATGGCGTAGCGTCGGATGGCGCTGCGCTTGCACTATCTTAGGCCGGATGAGGCGTTTTGCATCAGAATCCGGCTTAAAATCACGTAAGTTCCTCGCTTTTTTCCTTCCCGAACTGAAATAAATTAGCGACCTGGCTGGTGGCTGGTTTATCATCAATATAATTAATACCACCAGGTTTATCCGTTTTATCCCTTTTCCTGAGGTTGATGTGCAGTTAACAAGTTTCACCGATTACGGATTACGTGCGCTAATCTACATGGCGTCACTTCCCGAAGGACGTATGACCAGTATTTCTGAGGTGACAGAAGTCTACGGCGTGTCCCGTAATCATATGGTCAAAATAATCAATCAACTTAGCCGGGCGGGCTTTGTTACTGCTATTCGAGGAAAAAATGGCGGTATCCGCCTGGGTAAACCCGCTAAGGATATTTGTATTGGTGATGTGGTTCGCGAGCTGGAACCCTTATCGCTGGTCAACTGTAGCAGCGAGTTTTGCCACATAACCCCTGCCTGCCGACTCAAACAGGCGCTTTCTAAAGCAGTGCAAAGTTTTCTCACGGAACTGGACAACTACACACTTGCTGATTTGGTTGAACAAAATCAACCGCTTTATAAATTATTGCTGGTGGAGTGACGAAAATCTTCATCAGAGATGACAACGGAGGAACCGAGATGTCACAAGATCCTTTCCAGGAACGCGAAGCTGAAAAATACGCGAACCCTATCCCGAGCCGGGAATTTATCCTCGAACATTTAACTAAACGTGAAAAACCGGCCAACCGCGATGAGCTGGCCGCTGAACTCAACATTGAAGGTGAAGAACAGCAAGAAGCGCTGCGTCGTCGCCTGCGCGCGATGGAGCGTGACGGGCAACTGGTCTTCACTCGTCGTCAGTGCTACGCGCTGCCGGAACGTCTTGACCTGCTGAAAGGTACCGTTATTGGCCACCGTGATGGCTACGGCTTTCTGCGCGTCGAAGGCCGCAAAGATGACCTGTACCTGTCCAGCGAGCAGATGAAAACCTGCATTCATGGCGATCAGGTGCTGGCGCAGCCGCTGGGCGCGGACCGTAAAGGACGTCGCGAAGCGCGTATTGTGCGCGTACTGGTGCCGAAAACCAGCCAGATTGTCGGCCGCTACTTCACCGACGCTGGGGTCGGGTTTGTCGTCCCGGACGACAGCCGCCTGAGCTTCGATATCCTTATTCCGCCGGAACAGGTGATGGGTGCTCGTATGGGCTTTGTGGTCGTGGTTGAGCTGACCCAGCGTCCAACTCGTCGCACTAAAGCGGTGGGTAAAATCGTTGAAGTATTGGGCGACAACATGGGCACCAGCATGGCTGTTGATATGGCCCTGCGTACCCACGAAATCCCGTATATCTGGCCACAGGCAGTCGAAAAACAGGTCGCCGGACTGAAAGAAGAAGTGCCGGAAGAAGCGAAAGTTGGACGTGTCGATCTACGCGATCTCCCGCTGGTCACTATTGATGGCGAAGATGCGCGTGACTTCGACGATGCGGTTTACTGCGAGAAGAAACGCGGCGGTGGCTGGCGTTTATGGGTGGCGATTGCTGACGTAAGCTATTACGTTCGTCCGCCGACTCCGCTGGATCAGGAAGCGCGCAGCCGTGGCACGTCTGTCTACTTCCCGTCGCAGGTTGTCCCGATGCTGCCGGAAGTGCTGTCTAACGGATTGTGTTCGCTGAACCCGCAGGTAGACCGTCTGTGTATGGTGTGCGAAATGACCATTTCGTCGAAAGGTCGGTTAACCGGCTTTAAATTCTACGAAGCGGTAATGAGCTCCCATGCGCGTCTGACCTACACCAAAGTCTGGCACATGCTGCAAGGCGATCAGGAATTGCGCGAGCAGTACGCGCCGTTAGTGAAACACATTGAAGAGCTGCATAATCTCTACAAAGTGCTGGATAAAGCCCGTGAAGAGCGCGGCGGTATCTCATTTGAAAGTGAAGAAGCGAAGTTTATCTTCAACGCTGAACGTCGTATCGAACGTATTGAGCAGACGCAACGTAACGACGCGCACAAACTGATTGAAGAGTGCATGATCATGGCGAATATCTCAGCGGCGCGATTCGTTGAGAAAGCCAAAGAGCCAGCGTTGTTCCGTATTCACGATAAGCCGACGACCGAAGCGATTACCTCCTTCCGTTCCGTACTGGCTGAACTGGGTCTGGAACTGCCTGGCGGCAACAAACCTGAGCCGCGCGATTACGCTGAACTGCTGGAGTCGATTGCTGACCGTCCTGATGCGGAAATGCTGCAAACTATGCTGCTGCGCTCGATGAAGCAGGCGATTTACGATCCGGAAAACCGTGGTCACTTCGGCCTGGCGCTGCAATCTTATGCGCACTTTACCTCGCCGATCCGTCGTTACCCGGATCTCTCTTTGCACCGTGCAATTAAATATTTGTTGGCGCAGGAGCAGGGCCATAAAGGCAACACCACGGAAACCGGTGGTTATCATTATTCGATGGAAGAGATGCTGCAACTGGGCCAGCACTGTTCGATGGCCGAACGCCGTGCTGACGAAGCTACGCGCGACGTCTCTGACTGGCTGAAGTGTGACTTCATGTTGGATCAGGTAGGTAACGTCTTTAAAGGCGTGATCGCCAGCGTGACCGGGTTTGGCTTCTTTGTCCGTCTTGACGAACTGTTTATCGACGGTCTGGTGCATGTCTCCTCCCTGGATAACGACTACTACCGCTTTGACCAGGTTGGGCAGCGCCTGACGGGTGAATCAAGCGGTCAGATGTATCGCCTGGGCGATCGCGTGGAAGTTCGCGTGGAAGCGGTCAACATGGACGAGCGTAAAATCGATTTCAGTTTGATCTCCAGCGAACGTGCGCCGCGCAATGAGGGCAAAACCGCACGTGAAAAAGCCAAAAAAGGCGATGCAGGTAAAAATACCGGTAAACGTCGTCAGATGGGCAAAAAGGTGAATTTCGAGCCGGACAGCGCTTTCCGCGGCGAGAAGAAAGGCAGAGCCAAACCTCAGGCGGATAAAAAAACGGCTGAGAAGAAAGGCGATAAAAAAGCGAAAAAGCCATCGGCAAAAACGCTTAAAATCGCTGCCGCCACCAAAGCTAAACGCGCGGCGAAAAAGAACGTCGCACAATAACAGTCATAAACTGTAAGCCGGGCAACTGTCATGTTGCCCGGCGTTACGCACAAACTATTAACGAGTACATTCATGAGTGAAATGATTTACGGCATCCACGCGGTGCAGGCTCTGCTGGAACGTGCGCCTGAGCGCTTCCAGGACGTCTTTATTCTCAAAGGCCGTGAAGATAAACGCCTGCTGCCGTTGATCCATGCCCTGGAAGCGCAGGGTGTTGTCATTCAGCTGGCTAACCGCCAGTTCCTGGATGAGAAAAGCGAGGGTGCGGTACATCAGGGGATTATTGCGCGCGTGAAGCCGGGTCGTCAGTATCAGGAGAACGATCTGCCGGATCTGATTGCCGCGCTCGATCAGCCGTTCTTTTTGATCCTTGATGGTGTCACCGATCCGCATAACCTGGGCGCATGCCTGCGTAGCGCGGATGCTGCTGGTGTACATGCGGTTATCGTACCGAAAGATCGCTCCGCACAGTTGAATGCGACGGCGAAAAAAGTGGCCTGTGGCGCAGCAGAAAGCGTACCGCTGATCCGCGTAACTAACCTGGCGCGCACGATGCGTATGCTGCAGGAAGAGAATATCTGGATTGTGGGCACCGCTGGTGAAGCCGACCATACTCTTTATCAGAGCAAAATGACCGGACGTATGGCGCTGGTCATGGGGGCTGAAGGCGAAGGTATGCGTCGTCTGACTCGTGAGCATTGTGACGAACTGATCAGTATCCCGATGGCAGGGAGCGTTTCGTCGCTAAACGTTTCAGTCGCGACCGGCATCTGCCTGTTTGAAGCTGTTCGCCAGCGCGGCTAATTCCTTCTCTATGTCTCTTAAGCCATCCCTCGGGATGGCTTTTTTGTGACCTGAATCCCAGGCACTCTCTTGTCTGGCTGACCATACTTAATGGCGCAGCCGTTGAAGGAGGGAGACACAATGCACTGGCAAACGCATACCGTTTTTAACCAACCTGTACCGCTCAATAACAGTAACTTATACCTGTCTGATGGCGCCCTGTGTGAAGCGGTTATCCGCGAAGGGGCGGGCTGGGATAGCGATCTGTTGGCGAGTATTGGCCAGCAGCTAGGCACCGCGGAATCGCTTGAACTGGGCCGTCTGGCCAATGCTTTTCCACCTGAACTGTTGCGTTACGACCCGCAGGGGCAGCGACTGGACGATGTGCGTTTCCATCCTGCCTGGCATTTGCTGATGCAGGGACTGTGCGCTAACCGTGTACATAACCTTGCCTGGGAAGACGAAGCGCGGCAGGGAACATTTGTTGCCCGTGCGGCGCGTTTCATGCTGCATGCGCAGGTGGAAGCAGGCACTTTGTGTCCGGTGACCATGACCTTTGCCGCCACGCCGCTGTTACTGCAGATGCTACCTTCACAATTTCACGACTGGTTTACGCCGCTGCTAAGCGACCGCTATGACTCGCATTTACTGCCGGGTGGGCAAAAGCGTGGGCTGCTGATTGGCATGGGAATGACCGAGAAACAGGGTGGCTCAGATGTGCTGAGCAATACTACTCAGGCGGAACGCCTCGCAGACGGCTCGTATCGGTTGGTGGGACATAAGTGGTTTTTCTCCGTGCCGCAAAGTGATGCTCATTTGGTGCTGGCGCAGGCAAAGGGAGGATTATCCTGCTTTTTTGTACCGCGATTTTTACCCGATGGGCGGCGTAATGCCATCCGTCTTGAACGGCTTAAAGATAAGTTAGGCAATCGCTCCAATGCCAGCTGTGAGGTTGAGTTCCAGGATGCCATTGGCTGGCTGCTGGGTGATGAAGGGGAAGGTATACGCCATATCCTGAAAATGGGCGGGATGACGCGTTTTGACTGTGCGCTTGGCAGCCATAGCATGATGCGACGTGCCTTTTCCGTGGCGATTTATCATGCGCACCAACGACAGGTATTTGGCAAGCCATTGATTGAACAGCCGATGATGCGTCAGGTCTTAAGCCGAATGGCGCTCCAGTTGGAAGGTCAGACCGCGTTACTGTTTCGGTTGGCACGGGCCTGGGACCGCCGCGCCGAGGCCAAAGAAGCGCTGTGGGCTCGGTTGTTTACGCCAGCGGCGAAATATTCTGTCTGCAAAAGTGGGATGCCGTTTGTCGCTGAGGCGATGGAAGTATTGGGTGGGATTGGCTACTGCGAGGAGAGTGAGCTGCCACGTCTGTACCGTGAGATGCCGGTAAACAGTATCTGGGAAGGCTCCGGCAACATTATGTGCCTTGATGTATTGCGGGTGCTGACAAAACAACCCGGTATCTACGATATGCTCAGCGAAGCCTTTGCCGAGGTCAAAGGGCAGGATCGTCATTACGATCGGATGGTTCGTCAGTTGCAGCAACACCTGCGTAAACCCAGTGAAGAATTGGGCCGGGAGATTACGCAGCAGCTTTTCCTGCTCGGTTGCGGGGCGCAAATGTTGCGCTATGCCTCTCCGCCAGTGGCGCAGGCCTGGTGTCAGATGATGTTGGATACGCGTGGTGGACGACGATTGTCTGAACAGGTACAGAATGATCTGCTGCTACGGGCAACGGGAGGTCTACGGTAATAATATGCCTGATGGCGACGCTGGCGCGTCTTATCATAATGCCTACGTTAAAGCAGGCCGGATAAGTTTACCCCATCCGGCAATCTGTTACGCATAGAGTATGGCCTGGACGCGCCAGTTATCGGGGTGCTGATCTTCATACATTTGAATGATCCGATACCATGAGGCGCCTTGTTCATCCGCTTTTAACGCCACGACACGTTCTACATCCTGCGGATTTCCTGCAATGTTACTGACGGATATCAGCCCTATTTCGTTCAGGCCGGTAACACAGTCAGCACTGGCGAACTCGGCAGACTGCGCCGTAGTACCTACCAGTCCGGTAGAAAGCAGCAGTGAGGATAAGGCTAGTGATTGTTTCATCGTCAGCTCCATTATTCGTACCCCTACACACGGCAGGGCATTCCATCGCGATAATAAACCTCAAGCTTCCTGCTGTTGGTTTATTGTGCACAGGTAAACGCATAGGGGCGCAAAGCAATGTAAAGCTGACTAAATTTCAAGCCAATGTTATTTACGATACAAAATCGCTTGTGAATACCATTGGCCAGTCACAATGGTCTCATCGACTAATAAGACCACATAATAATCAGCTTTTGCCGCGACGGCTTTGTCGCGGATTTCAGCCAGCGCATCATCCGGTGAGCCTCTTACCAGCGCGCTGACCGTCCCTATTCGCTGTAACCCATTACTCTGGTTACGGCGGATCTCCTGCGGGTGGTCGGCAACGGGCGGTGCGGGTTGCGGCGTTCCCTGTAGCACGCTACAGGCGCTTAAAAATAAAACCAGCAACAAAGAGGCAAACCGACGCATAACTCTATCTCGTTTCCTGATAGCCATAGTGTAGTGCCTTATTAATTTCCCTTTAGGGGAATGTTCCCGAATTGTTATCTCTCACGCGATTTTCGAATGAAAATGTTGCGAAAGCGTAACCCAGTTCTCAACATTATGAATCATTGTCGAACACATTCGCTTGCGTTAAGTATTGCTGCATGGCATACCAGAAAGAAAGAGGCGACAAATGATCGAAATTGAAACACGACAGTTGGCGGGTATCCCTGTTCTGCACGCCGTTCCGGCTGGCAAACGCGACTGTTCACTCCCCTGTATTATTTTTTATCACGGATTTACATCTTCCAGCCTGGTCTACAGCTATTTTGCCGTTGCTCTGGCTCAGGCCGGATTCCGGGTAGTGATGCCAGATGCGCCAGACCATGGTGCCCGCTTCAAGGGTAACGCACAGGGGCGGATATACCGCTTTTGGCACATATTGCAGCAAAACATGCAGGAGTTTTCGACGTTACGTGCGGCGCTGGTGGCAGAAAATTGGTTGTCAGATGAACGGCTTGCCGTAGGCGGGGCGTCAATGGGGGGAATGACGGCCCTGGGCATTATGGCCCGCTATCCCGAGGTTAAATGTGTAGCCAGCCTGATGGGTTCGGGCTACTTTACCCGGCTTGCGCAGACGCTTTTTCCGCCTTTATTGGTCCGGACGCCAGAACAGCAGGCTGAGTTTGATGCCCTCATCGCGCCGCTGGCCGAATGGGAAGTGACGCACCAGTTGCCACGCCTGGCCGACAGGCCGTTGCTGCTATGGCACGGGCAGGAAGATGATGTGGTACCGGCCGTTGAAACCTTCCGCTTACAGCAGGCGCTGATTCAGGCCGGTCTGGACAATAATTTGACCTGCCTGTGGGAAGCAGGCGTACGCCACCGCATTACGCCAGAAGCGCTGGCTGCGACGGTGACGTTTTTCCGCCAGCACCTTTAAACGCGCATAATGCTCACGCCCTGAGCTTCGAGTTGTTGCAGGATCTCAGGGTTCGCATTTTTGCCGGTAATCAGCATATCGATTTGATCGGCGCGGCTGAACAGCATCCCCGCGCGTTCACCGACCTTACTGCTATCGACCAACACCACCAGTTTGCCCACCACGTTAAGCATCTTCTGCTCCGCCATCGCGGTCAGCATATCGGTTTTATACAGTCCATCTGCGGTCAACCCTTTGCCGCTGGTGAACATCCAGTGCCCGGCATACAGGCTATTTTCACTACCTTGCGGGCTAAGCGTGATGGATTGGCTTTTGTTGTATTGCCCTCCCATGATGATCACGCTCTCATGCTCCTGGTCGATCAAATAGTTCGCCAGCGGCAGATAATTAGTGATGATCTGCACTGGCTTGCCGCACATTTCACGTCCGAGCAGGAAGGCGGTCGAGCCGCAGTTGATCACCACGCTTTCACCCGCATTCACCAGTTGGGATGCGGCCTTGGCAATACGAACTTTTTCATCGTGGTTCTGTGCCTGGTGCAGATTCATTGGCGTCCAGCGC
This sequence comes from Citrobacter sp. wls714, assembly GCF_005281025.1. Classification (NCBI taxonomy): domain Bacteria; kingdom Pseudomonadati; phylum Pseudomonadota; class Gammaproteobacteria; order Enterobacterales; family Enterobacteriaceae; genus Citrobacter; species Citrobacter sp. wls714. The sequence continues at coordinate 54,514 of NZ_SZWZ01000028.1, forward strand.
GGGCGCTGCTGAGTGATGGCTTCTGCGCCGTTGCGAACTTTCTTGAGTTTGCCGCTTTCGTCGAGTTTGTTGATATCCCGGCGGGCTGTGGCGGGTGAAATACCCAGGCGCTCAATTACGTTCTCAACGGTAACAAAGCCCAACTGCGCCAGCATATCCAGCAATATTTGATGTCTTTGTGCTTCAGTCATGAGCTATTCCGATACAAATTGATTTGAAAAGATGATATTTGAAATAGCCTGGAAATACTAAAGTAAATGGGAAAAAATGCCGGGTTAGGCCCGGCATTTGGTGTGGATCACAAGAAGGATTTAAACGGTAGATCCGGTTCAATCGTGAAACAATCATCAAAGCCGCGTGGATAGTGGTATTCAAAGTTATCTTTATCCAGCGGCCAGGTGAATTTGCCACCGACCTGCCAGATAAATGGCTTAAAGCCATACTTCAGACGATCTTTTTTCATCTCCCACAATACGCGAATCTCCTGAGGGTCGGCCTGGAAATTTGACCAGATGTCATGATGGAAGGGGATGACGACTTTTGTATTCAACGCTTCCGCCATACGCAGCATGTCGGAGCTGGTCATCTTGTCGGTAATGCCACGCGGGTTTTCGCCATAGGATCCGAGCGCGACGTCGATCTGATGCTCGTTGCCGTGTTTTGCATAATAGTTGGAGTAGTGAGAGTCGCCGCTGTGATACAGCGTGCCGCCTGGCGTTTTGAACAGATAGTTAACGGCGCGCGCGTCCATGCCGTCCGGCAGCACGCCCGCCGCTTTCTGATCGGCGGGGAGAGTGATCAACGCGGTACGATCAAACGCATCAAGCGCGTGAATTTCAATATCTTTCACTTTAACCACATCTCCGGGTTTTACCACGATGCAGCGATCTTTCGGCACACCCCAGCCGACCCACAGATCCACACAGGTTTGTGGTCCAATAAACGGCACGTCGTCCGCGCAGTTCTGCATGACCGCAGCCGCGACATTTACGTCGATGTGATCGTTATGATCGTGCGTAGCCAGCACCGCATCGATCTGACGAATGGCAAACGGATCAAGCACAAACGGCGTGGTACGCAGGTTTGGCTGCAGTTTCTTCACGCCCGCCATGCGTTGCATCTGGTGACCGGTTTTCATCAGCGGATTACCGTGACTTTGTTTACCTGTTCCGCACCAGAAATCGACGCAGACGTTAGTCCCGCCTTCCGACTTTAGCCAAATTCCGGTACAGCCAAGCCACCACATAGCAAAGGTGCCAGGTGCGACCTGTTCCTGTTCGATCTCTTCATTCAGCCAGCTTCCCCACTCCGGGAATGTGCTCAGAATCCATGATTCGCGCGTGATGCTTTTTACTTTACTCATCGCATTTACCTTCATGTTGGTTCAAGTTAAATCAAATTATGATTTGTTTTGATTGATACTGACATCAATTTATCAAGAAGGCAATGCGTGGATTTTTCTGATTCCGTCGTAAAGCGTCTATAACTCACAACGTAACGGGATGCTTTGCAGGAATCTATTTCTGTATTTTATTGTTTTTATGAGTTTTATTTTTTGCTCTATGAATGCTCAATAAAACCCTGTCTCGGGTAAGAGATTTATTTGCGTACTCCATCACATTTAATCAAATTCAATCTTGTTGTGATTACTTTTGAAAATTAGAGTGGGGGCACAACATCCTGAGCATCTGTAATGAATGTTCAGCAACTTCGTCTACTGGAGATCGTTATGGAGATCCTCTACAACATCTTTACCGTCTTTTTTAATCAGGTCATGACCAACGCGCCGTTGCTGTTGGGTATTGTGACCTGCCTCGGCTACATCCTGTTGCGCAAAAGCGTCAGCGTTATTATCAAAGGCACGATCAAAACGATTATCGGTTTTATGCTGCTGCAGGCGGGATCGGGCATTCTGACCAGCACGTTTAAACCGGTAGTGGCGAAGATGTCCGAGGTTTACGGTATCAATGGTGCGATTTCCGATACCTATGCCTCCATGATGGCAACCATCGAACGAATGGGGGATGCCTACAGTTGGGTAGGGTACGCCGTATTGTTGGCGCTGGCGCTGAACATTTGTTACGTACTGCTACGGCGTATTACTGGCATTCGCACCATCATGCTCACCGGGCACATCATGTTCCAGCAGGCGGGCTTGATTGCGGTCTCTTTCTATATCTTCGGCTATTCCATGTGGACAACCATTATTTGCACGGCGGTGCTGGTGTCGCTCTACTGGGGGATTACCTCCAATATGATGTACAAGCCGACGCAGGAAGTGACCGACGGCTGCGGTTTTTCCATCGGCCACCAGCAGCAGTTCGCTTCATGGATTGCCTACAAGGTCGCGCCTTATCTGGGTAAAAAAGAGGAGAGCGTAGAAGATCTCAAACTGCCTGGCTGGCTGAATATCTTCCATGACAACATCGTTTCGACCGCGATTGTCATGACCATTTTCTTCGGGGCGATCCTGCTCTCTTTCGGCATTGATGTGGTTCAGGCGATGGCAGGGAAAACGCACTGGACGGTGTACATCCTGCAGACCGGTTTTTCGTTTGCCGTCGCGATCTTCATCATCACCCAGGGCGTACGTATGTTCGTCGCCGAACTTTCAGAAGCGTTCAACGGTATCTCGCAGCGCCTGATTCCCGGTGCGGTATTGGCGATTGACTGTGCGGCGATATACAGCTTTGCTCCCAACGCGGTGGTGTGGGGCTTCATGTGGGGCACCATCGGCCAACTGATTGCGGTCGGCATCCTCGTGGGCTGCGGCTCTTCCATCCTGATAATTCCCGGCTTTATCCCGATGTTTTTCTCTAATGCCACTATCGGCGTGTTTGCTAATCACTTTGGCGGCTGGCGCGCGGCGCTCAAGATTTGTCTGGTGATGGGGATGATTGAAATCTTTGGCTGCGTCTGGGCGGTAAAGCTCACCGGTATGAGCGCCTGGATGGGGATGGCGGACTGGTCAATTCTGGCGCCGCCGATGATGCAGGGCTTTGCCTCCATCGGCATCGTGTTTATGGCCGTCATTATTCTGATTGCACTGGCTTATATGTTTTTCGCAGGACGCACGTTGCGCGCTGAGGAAAACGCAGAAAAACAACTGGCAGAACACTCTGCTTAATAAGGAGTTCCGATTATGACCGTACGTATTCTGGCTGTGTGTGGCAATGGGCAGGGCAGTTCCATGATCATGAAGATGAAAGTGGACCAGTTTTTAACCCAGTCAAATATTGACCATACGGTGAACAGCTGCGCAGTGGGTGAGTACAAAAGTGAACTGAACGGCGCGGATATCATCATCGCCTCTACCCATATTGCCGGTGAAATTACCGTAACCGGCAATAAATATGTTGTTGGCGTACGCAACATGCTGTCGCCCGCCGATTTTGGCCCAAAACTGCTTGAAGTGATCAAAGCGCATTTCCCTCAGGACGTGAAGTAAGGACACGGCATATGAAATTACGTGATTCGCTGGCAGATAATAATTCCATCCTTTTGCAAGCCGAAGCCAGTACCTGGCAGGAAGCGGTAAAGCTGGGCGTCGATTTGCTGGTTAAGGCAGACGTGGTTGAACCGCGCTACTACCAGGCCATTCTTGATGGGGTAGAACAGTTCGGTCCGTACTTTGTGATTGCCCCAGGACTGGCGATGCCGCACGGTCGCCCGGAAGAAGGCGTGAAGAAGACCGGCTTTGCGCTGGTGACGCTGAAAACCCCGCTGGTGTTTAACCACGAAGATAACGACCCGGTGGACATTCTGATCACGATGGCGGCGGTCGACGCCAACACGCATCAGGAAGTTGGCATCATGCAGATCGTGAATCTGTTTGACGATGAAGCCAATTTCGACCGTTTACGTGCCTGCCGCACCGCGCAGGAAGTGCTGGATTTAATTGATAACGCCACTGCGGCGGCTGTTTAAAAGGATACCGAAATGTCATTACCTATGTTGCAGGTTGCGCTGGATAACCAATCAATGTCTTCTGCGTACGAAACGACGCGTCTGATCGCCGAAGAGGTCGATATTATTGAGGTGGGCACTATTCTTTGTGTTGCCGAGGGCGTACGTGCCGTACGTGACCTGAAGGCGCTCTACCCGCATAAAATTGTGCTGGCGGACGCCAAAATCGCCGATGCGGGTAAAATCCTCTCCCGCATGTGTTTCGAAGCTAACGCTGATTGGGTCACTGTCATCTGCTGTGCGGATATCAATACCACCAAAGGTGCGCTCGAGGTGGCGAAAGAATTTAACGGCGACGTACAGATTGAACTGACCGGTTACTGGACCTGGGAACAGGCTCAGGAGTGGCGTGATGCGGGTATCGGGCAGGTTGTATATCATCGCAGTCGTGATGCGCAGGCCGCAGGTGTGGCGTGGGGAGAGGCGGATATCAGTGCCATCAAACGCCTGTCCGAGATGGGCTTTAAAGTCACCGTCACCGGCGGTCTGGCGCTGGAAGATCTGCCGCTGTTCCAGGGAATTCCGATTCACGTGTTTATAGCTGGTCGCAGTATTCGTGATGCCGCTTCTCCGGTTGAGGCTGCGCGTCAGTTCAAACGTTCCATCGCCCAGTTGTGGGGCTAAGGAGCGACTATGTTGTCGAAACAGGTCCCGCTCGGTATTTATGAAAAAGCGCTCCCCGGAGGGGAGTGCTGGCTGGATCGCTTGCGGCTGGCGAAAGAGTTAGGTTTTGACTTTGTCGAAATGTCGGTTGATGAAACCGACGCCCGCCTTGCGCGCCTTGACTGGAGCCGCGAGCAGCGTCTGGCGCTGGTGACCGCCATCGCCGAAACGGGAGTACGCGTCCCTTCTATGTGCCTGAGCGCTCACCGCCGTTTCCCGCTGGGGAGCGAAGATGATGCGGTGCGCGATCAGGGACTGGCGATCATGCGGAAAGCCATTCAGTTTGCGCAGGATATTGGTATTCGCGTGATTCAACTGGCGGGTTATGACGTCTATTACCAGCAGGCTAATAACGAAACGCGTCGTCGATTTCGCGAGGGGCTAAAAGAGAGCGTTGAGATGGCGAGTCGCGCGCAGGTGACGCTGGCGATGGAAATCATGGATTATCCGTTGATGAATTCGATCAGTAAGGCGCTGGGTTATGCCCACTATCTCAATAATCCGTGGTTCCAGCTGTATCCCGATATTGGCAATTTGTCAGCGTGGGATAACGATGTACAGATGGAGTTACAGGCTGGAATAGGCCATATCGTGGCTGTCCACGTGAAGGACACCAAACCCGGCGTGTTCAAAAATGTGCCGTTTGGTGAAGGCGTTGTCGATTTTGAACGTTGTTTTACGACTCTCAAACAGAGTGGGTATTGCGGGCCATACCTGATTGAGATGTGGAGTGAAACGACGGACGATCCGGCGCATGAGGTGGCGAAGGCGCGCGATTGGGTGAAAGCGCGGATGGCCAGCGCAGGTCTGGTGGAGGCGGTGTAATGCAAAAACTTAAACAGCAGGTTTTTGAAGCCAACATGGATCTGCCGCGTTATGGGCTAGTGACGTTTACCTGGGGTAACGTCAGCGCCATCGACCGCGAGCGGGGGCTGGTGGTGATTAAGCCCAGCGGCGTCGACTATCAAACGATGCAGGTTGACGACATGGTGATCGTGGATTTGGATGGCAATGTGGTGGAAGGACGCTATCGTCCTTCTTCCGACACCGCCACTCATCTGGCGCTGTATCATCGCTATTCCTCTCTCGGCGGCGTGGTGCACACCCACTCAACCCACGCGACGGCGTGGGCGCAGGCAGGGCGGGCAATTCCGGCACTCGGCACGACGCATGCGGATTACTTCTTTGGTGATATCCCCTGCACGAGGGCATTAACTGAAGCAGAGGTTCAGGGCGAGTATGAGCTGAATACCGGCAAGGTGATTATCGAAACGCTGGGGAACGTGGAGCCTCTCCATACGCCCGGCGTAGTGGTGTATCAGCATGGCCCGTTTGTCTGGGGTAAAGATGCTCACGACGCGGTACACAACGCTGTGGTGATGGAAGAGGTCGCGAAAATGGCATGGATTGCGCGTGGCATTAATCCGGCTCTTAGCCCCATCGACAGTTATCTGATGAATAAACACTTCATGCGTAAGCACGGCCCAAACGCCTACTACGGGCAGAAGTAACGTCTTTGCCCCGGACAACGTGCATCTACGGATGTGCGTCACCGATCTGTTCGGGGCAATCTTCAGCGTTGCTGGTAAGCCGCTGGTGTAAATCGCATTCCTGCTAAAACTATCGCACAAATGACAGCACCAGCGTAAAACGTCGAGGCTGCGCCCATCGTTTCCCACAGAATGCCCGCGCCGGTACTGGCTAACAGTAGGGCGATGCCACTGATCAGATTAAACATACCGAAGGCTGTACCGCGTAGCTCTGCTGGCGCGGTATGCGCAATCATGGCAGCCAGCAACCCTTGCGTCATGCCCATATGAATCCCCCACAGTCCCACGCCTATCAGTAACGTGCTCCAGTGGTGACTCAGCGCCAGAGTGATATCCGCCGCGATCAGGACCAGCAGGCCCGCCTGTAACATGCGGGTGTGGTTCATGCTGTCAGACATTTTACCAAAAGGATAAGCCGACAGACTGTAGACCAGATTCATGGCGACCATCACCAGCGGAATGGCAAACAGCGGGATATCCATTTGATATGCGCGTAACACGAGAAACGCCTCGCTAAAGCGGGCGAGCGTAAAGAGCGCGCCCAGTCCCACGACCCACCAGTAGGCTGCACTCAACTTTTTCAGGTTTTCCCGTCGTAACGGATTGGTGCGTTTATTAGTGACGGGGGTTTTCGGTTCACTCAGGCCAAACCATAGCAGGGCGATAGATAGTACTCCAGGGATGACGGCAACCCAGAAGATAGTGCGAAAATCGTTGTTCCAGAGCAGCATTAGCCCGACGGCGAGCAGCGGTCCCAGAAATGCGCCAATGGTATCCAAAGACTGGCGCAGACCATAGGCGGCACCGCGGATCTCGGACGGGGTGACATCTGCGACTAACGCATCCCTGGGGGCGCCGCGAATACCTTTACCCACACGATCAATCATGCGAGCGCTGAATACCATGCCTGATGAGCCCGCCATCGCGAACAGGGGCTTACTTAGTGCCCCCAAACCATAACCGAGCATCGCCAGCCCTTTGCGCTTTCCCAGATAATCACTGAGGACGCCGGAAAAAACCTTAATGATGAGCGCGGTGGCTTCAGCTAATCCTTCAATCAGGCCAATGATAATGACGCTGGCTCCCAGCGTGGTTGCCATAAACAACGGCAGCAGGCTATGGATCATTTCGGAGGAGACATCCATGAGCAGACTCACGCCGCCCAGCACCCAAACGCCTTTTGGTATGCGATTCAGCGTCGCATAGCGTGCAAACATGGTTTCGCTCCAGAGAATCAGTTCGGTAATGCTTTATTTAATCAGTAAATGATGACCAGGATAAGATACAAAGAAAAATAATTCTCATTTACCTGATGCGCAAAAAAAAGCCCCCGGTGAAGGGGGCAAGTCAAACTGTGGCAATGTTCTCGTTGGTTATTTGCGGGTAGCTAGCGATAAATGTCTGCACTGGCGTGCATATTTCCGTTACTACCGGGCTCCCTGGTGAGGATCACGTGGTAGTATGTTGCGCCTTGCGCATCGGTCTCTTCATTCAGGGCCTGAGTGGCTTCACTTTCAGTGGCGAAGTTATGATTTATGTAAATAACGCCTAAGCTCTGCACATCATCCATATTCCTGGCCTGATGATTGTCAATTTTGATGGCTGCCGTTGCATTTGCACTGAGCAAAAGCACAGCCAGAAGGGTCAAAACACGGGCTCGCATATGTACCTCCTCGACTGCGGTCTCTGGTTGCCTCTCTCCTGTGAGTGATGAGCTTCTGATGTAATTTTAACCGCTACCGGCGCAGGCGTTAGCGACCATTTCTGATGCAGTTGTTCAAAAAATTACCGCATGCCCACCTTTTCTTTTATTTACAGGTAACTGATAGATACCGCTGCGTTAAAAAATACCTGTCTTTCGCGCACAAGCTCTTACCAAATAGTCAATTTAAACGGATGGGTACCCCGACTATAGTGGACCGGATAAGTAATATAACTTTATGATAATAAGGCAAAAACTTATGGATACTTCATTCATGAATTTCAGCTACTTCGTGATTATGTTTATGGTCGCGCTGGTGGCTGGCTTTATTAACGTGGTGTCGGGCGGCGGCGGGTTTCTCTCTATTGGCGCACTGTTAATTTCTGGTTTACCCCCGGCGAACGCGCTGGCAACCAATAAAATTCAGGCGTTGGGCAGTTCGCTGACCTCCGGTATTTACTTTTTACGCAGGGGACATATCAATGTGCAGGAGCACAAGTATGTCTTCCTGTCTGCTTTTATCGGCTCAGCGTTAGGCACGACGCTCATTCAGTTCATTGAACCGGAAGTGTTGAAAAAACTGCTTCCGGTACTGATTATCGCCGTCGCCATCTACTTTATTTCTGCTCCCAACCTCAGCGAACCGAAGAGAAAGCAGCAGGTATCCCTGTTTTTCTTTTCCCTGATCTGCGGCGGCTGCATTGGCTTTTATGATGGATTTCTTGGCGCTGGTGCTGGCTCCTTTTATACGCTCTGCTATATCCTGTTGTGGGGATACAGCATCGATAAGGCGCAAATTCACTCGAATTTTATTAACCTTGCATCGAACATCGCCTCGATTTTGTTCTTCATTTTCGGCGGCAAAATGATCTGGTCGCTGGGACTGGTGATGTTTGCCGGGCAGTCCCTCGGCGCGCGCCTTGGCGCAACGGTGGTACTGACGCGCGGGAAGAAAGTTATCCGGCCGATGATTGTCATTGTCTCTATTTGCATCAGCGTCAAGATGCTGCTGGATATGTATTAATCGCGGCATGGTAAATAATCGTACAAGCACCTTGAGTTTAGCGTCTGACCCCAGTATTATGACGCGTCATTTTTCAGCCGACCTTTAACACGTTCCTTGCCTCCATGGGCCTCGGCTGACCCAGACAGGAGGCTGAATAATCCGTAAGGAGCAATTCGATGCGTCATTACGAAATCGTTTTTATGGTCCATCCTGACCAGAGCGAACAGGTTCCGGGTATGATCGAACGCTACACTGCTGCCATCACTGGTGCAGAAGGCACGATCCACCGTCTGGAAGACTGGGGCCGCCGTCAGCTGGCTTACCCGATCAACAAACTGCACAAAGCGCACTACGTTCTGATGAACGTTGAAGCGCCGCAGGAAGTGATCGATGAGCTGGAAACTACCTTCCGCTTCAACGATGCCGTTATCCGCAGCATGGTTATGCGTACTAAACACGCTGTTACCGAAGCATCTCCGATGGTTAAAGCGAAAGACGAGCGCCGTGAGCGTCGCGATGATTTCGCAAACGAAACCGCAGATGATGCTGAAGCTGGGGATTCTGAAGAGTAATTTCTGATGACCAACCGTCTGGCGTTGTCCGGCACCGTGTGCAGGGCCCCCCTTCGAAAGGTCAGTCCATCAGGAATTCCTCATTGCCAGTTCGTGCTTGAGCATCGTTCTGTGCAGGAGGAAGCCGGGTTTCACCGGCAGGCGTGGTGCCAAATGCCCGTTATTGTTAGCGGACACGAAAACCAGGCCATTACTCACAGTATAACGGTCGGTAGCGCAGTAACCGTTCAGGGGTTCATCTCTTGCCATAAGGCAAAGAACGGCCTGAGCAAAATGGTTCTGCATGCCGAGCAGATTGAATTGATAGATTCTGGAGACTAGCCATATGGCACGTTATTTCCGTCGTCGCAAGTTCTGCCGTTTCACCGCGGAAGGCGTTCAAGAGATCGACTATAAAGATATCGCTACGCTGAAAAACTACATCACCGAAAGCGGTAAGATTGTCCCAAGCCGTATCACCGGTACCCGTGCAAAATACCAGCGTCAGCTGGCTCGCGCTATCAAACGCGCTCGCTACCTGTCCCTGCTGCCGTACACTGATCGTCATCAGTAATCGGTCACGGTCCATTAATACGACTTTGAGAGGATAAGGTAATGCAAGTTATTCTGCTTGATAAAGTAGCAAACCTGGGTAGCCTGGGTGATCAGGTTAACGTTAAAGCGGGCTATGCTCGTAACTTCCTGGTACCACAGGGTAAAGCTGTTCCTGCTACCAAGAAAAACGTTGAATTTTTCGAAGCGCGTCGCGCTGAGCTGGAAGCTAAACTGGCTGACGTACTGTCCGCTGCTGAAGCTCGTGCTGAGAAAATCAACGCACTGGAAACCGTAACCATCGCGTCTAAAGCAGGCGACGAAGGTAAACTGTTCGGTTCCATCGGTACTCGCGACATCGCTGACGCTGTAACTGCAGCTGGCGTTGAAGTAGCTAAGAGCGAAGTTCGTCTGCCGAACGGCGTTCTGCGTACCACTGGCGAGCACGAAGTGAGCTTCCAGGTTCACAGCGAAGTGTTTGCTAAGCTGACTGTAAACGTAGTTGCAGAATAAGTTTTTATTCTGCTAACCGCGTAAAAGCGCCGGCCCTGTGCCGGCGTTTTGCTTTTCTGTTCCCCGCTTTTCTCTCTGGCTATTCTTTGTCCTTTTCGGGATAATCACAAAAATAAAACATTATTTCAAAGTGGTTATGGAATGGAACCAACGCACCAACCTCTGTTTGCGCGTAAAAATGTTGTCTACCTGAGCGCGGCGTTCTGCTGCTTGCTGTGGGGAAGCGCCTATCCGGCGATCAAAAGCGGATATGAAATCTTCCAGATTGCCACGGATGACATCCCCTCGAAAATTGTCTTTGCCGGCTATCGCTTTCTGTTTGCGGGATTATTGCTGCTCCTGCTGGCGATGGCGCAGCGTAAACCGATTGGTCGGTTAAGCCCGCGTCAATATGGTCAGCTCACGCTGTTGGGGCTGACGCAGACTTCGCTGCAATATATTTTCTTTTATATTGGCCTGGCGTTCACCACGGGGGTGAAAGGGTCCATCATGAACGCGACAGGCACGTTCTTCAGCGTGCTGCTGGCGCATTTTATCTATCAGAACGATAAACTCAGCTACAACAAGGCGCTGGGTTGTATCCTGGGCTTTCTCGGCGTGATGGTGGTGAACTTTAACAGCGGACTGGATTTTAGCTTCAGCCTGTTAGGGGACGGCTCGGTAGTGATGGCAGCCTTTATTCTCTCCGCCGCTACGTTATACGGCAAACGCATTTCTCAGACGGTCGACCCGACGGTAATGACGGGGTATCAACTGGGCGGTGGCGGTCTGGCGCTGGTGATCGGCGGTTACGCTTTTGGTGGCACCCTGACCGTACACGGCGCGTCTTCGTTGGCGATTCTGGGCTACCTGACGTTGCTCTCTTCGGTGGCATTTGCCTTGTGGAGTATTTTGCTTAAACACAACCGCGTGGGAATGATTGCGCCGTTTAACTTCCTGATCCCGGTTTCAGGCGCGGTACTGTCGGCGGTTTTCCTCGGCGAAAATATTCTCGAATGGAAATATGCAGTAGCGTTGGTGCTGGTCTGTTCGGGGATCTGGTGGGTGAACAAGGTGAAACGCTAACGCTTCACCTTGCTGCCTGATGGCACTGCGCTTATCAGGTGTGCTGGCTATCGGGCGCGAATAAAACTGCCGTTAGGCTGGCGGGTAAACAGGACCTGCTGGCCATTACCCGTATCGATGGTTAACCCTGTCACTACGCCACTGGCATTCTGCCTGATCTGCACCATCTGTCCGTCTTTCAAATTGCTCAGCGGTTTTCCGGCACCTTCTACCTGCGCCATGGCGTACACATCGGTTGGCGGGAGATTATGGTCACGGAATACCTGGGCCAGCGTTTTACCCGAATCTACGCGGTAGGAACGCCACTGCTGGTCAATCCCGCTATCCGGCTGGAAAGGTTGCGTCTGTGGCTGGGATTGCTGGGCCTGCGGCTGTGCGTCTGGTTCCCCTTCCTGGATAGGTTCCGGCGCAACGGGCGCGACCTGGCCTGGGTCGTTTTGCGGGGCGACCAGTTGTGCCTGAAGTTGAGCCTCTGTCGGCGGCTGTGACTGCGACTGCAAATCCAACTGGGCAGTACGCGTGACCACTGGTGCATCGCTAGTGTCGCTGGAAGGGAGCAGGAAACCGATCACCAGCACGATGGCAGCAGCAATAATGCCGCGGCGGTGCATCGGCGGCAGCGGGTCCATAATGCGAAAATTGTCCGGTGCATGCCAGATTTTCGCCAGGGTTGGTTTTAATTCAAAGCGCCCGGGCATGGCTTTCCTCCTGCTCCGCGTCTCGTTCCTCAGTCATAGAGTATAGATCGCTAACTCTATGATACTTGTTCGGGTACCCGCTTTCGTGACATTCATGCGGACAATAGTCATTGTTTCTTTTTCCTCGCGATTTGTCATCAGTTCCCGAGACAAAGTTTTACCGGATGCGGCATGGCTGATATGCTGCCCGCTACTTTACATCCGATGAAAGGAAATATGATGGCTACCCCGACTTTTGACACTATCGAAGCGCAAGCAAGCTACGGCATTGGTTTGCAGGTAGGACAGCAGCTGAGCGAATCCGGTCTGGAAGGGCTGTTGCCTGAAGCGCTGGTAGCGGGTATCGCTGACGCGCTGGAAGGCAAGCATCCGGCAGTGCCTGTTGATGTTGTACATCGCGCACTGCGTGAAATCCACGAGCGTGCTGATGCAGTTCGTCGCGAGCGTTTCCAGGCTATGGCCGCTGATGGCGTTAAATATCTGGAAGAAAACCGTGAGAAAGAGGGTGTGAACAGCACTGAATCCGGTTTGCAGTTCCGTGTTCTGACCCAGGGCGAAGGTGCTATCCCGGCACGCACTGACCGTGTTCGCGTGCACTACACCGGTAAACTGATCGACGGTACCGTGTTTGACAGCTCTGTCGCACGTGGCGAACCGGCTGAATTCCCGGTTAACGGCGTCATCCCAGGCTGGATTGAAGCGCTGACTCTGATGCCGGTGGGTTCCAAATGGGAACTGACTATTCCTCAGGAACTGGCTTACGGCGAGCGTGGCGCTGGCGCGTCCATTCCTCCGTTCAGCACGCTGGTATTCGACGTTGAACTGCTTGAGATTCTGTAAGCAGTGACTTCTGTTCCCCCCGAGGCCGGGGGGAGCAAAGAAATAGCGTGAAAAGCTATAGTTACGCTGTTGTCGATATTTTATATTGCAAATGCTTCACCAGCGTGTATTTTTGTGAGCTGATTCGCGCTATCAGAGTGATATGACACTCACTTTAAACATTAAATTAACATTATATCTAAATCTTAGTATTCATCCCGCCAATTCTTACCTAATATCGATGAGTCCTGATAACAGGATCGTCGTATCATAGACACATTAAAGGCCGTAGAGCCTGAACAACACAGACAGGTACAGGAAGAAAAAACATGGTAGATCAGGTAAAAGTCGAAGCCGCAGAAGAGGCTTCGTCTGAACAGTCGCTACGGCGCAATCTCACAAACCGTCATATTCAACTTATTGCCATTGGCGGCGCTATCGGTACCGGCCTGTTTATGGGCTCCGGTAAAACCATTAGTCTCGCCGGACCGTCGATCATCTTTGTGTATATGATCATCGGTTTTATGCTGTTTTTCGTGATGCGCGCAATGGGAGAGTTGCTGCTCTCGAATCTGGAGTACAAATCCTTTAGTGATTTTGCCTCCGACCTGCTCGGGCCATGGGCCGGATATTTTACCGGTTGGACTTACTGGTTCTGCTGGGTTGTTACCGGGATGGCAGACGTTGTCGCCATTACCGCGTATGCGCAATTCTGGTTCCCCGAACTCTCAGACTGGGTCGCCTCGCTGGCGGTGATCGTGCTACTGCTGAGCCTTAACCTCGCCACGGTAAAAATGTTCGGTGAGATGGAGTTCTGGTTCGCGATGATCAAAATTGTTGCCATTATCGGTCTGATTGTCGTTGGCCTGGTGATGGTACTGACGCACTTTCAGTCGCCAACTGGCGTTCAGGCATCGTTCACGCATCTGTGGAATGACGGTGGCTGGTTCCCGAAAGGGCTGAGCGGCTTCTTTGCTGGCTTCCATATTGCGGTGTTCGCGTTTGTGGGCATTGAACTGGTGGGGACAACCGCTGCGGAAACCAAAGACCCGGAGAAATCTCTGCCGCGCGCCATTAACTCGATCCCGATCCGTATCATCATGTTCTACGTTTTCGCGTTGATTGTGATTATGTCCGTCACGCCGTGGAGCTCGGTGGTGCCATCCAAGAGCCCATTCGTTGAACTGTTTGTCCTGGTCGGTCTGCCCGCGGCGGCGAGCCTGATCAACTTTGTGGTGCTAACTTCTGCGGCCTCTTCTGCAAACAGCGGCGTGTTCTCTACCAGCCGTATGCTGTTTGGTCTGGCGCAGGAAGGCGTGGCGCCTAAAGCGTTTGCCAAGCTGTCTAAACGCGCGGTTCCGGCGAAAGGTTTAACCTTCTCCTGTATCTGCCTGTTGGGCGGCGTGGTGATGCTGTATGTGAATCCGAGCGTGATTGGCGCGTTCACCATGATCACCACCGTGTCGGCGATTCTGTTCATGTTCGTATGGACCATCATTCTTTGCTCGTACCTGGTGTACCGCAAGCAGCGTCCGCACCTGCATGAAAAATCAATCTACAAGATGCCGCTCGGTAAGCTGATGTGCTGGGTGTGTATGGCGTTCTTTGTTTTCGTACTGGTACTGCTGACGCTGGAAGAGGATACCCGCCAGGCGCTGATCGTGACGCCGCTGTGGTTCATCGCGCTGGGTCTGGGCTGGTTGTTTATCGGTAAGAAACGTATGGCAGGCGTGCGTTAAGCGTAGCCATATCGGACACAAAAAAGGCCACATAAGCAGTGGCCGAATTCGGACTTCAGGAAGGCGCTCTCGGGCGCCTTTTTTTATTCACCTGCGAGGGCACGCGGGAACAACACATTATTTTCCAGACTGATGTGTTCCATCAGGTCATCGATCATCTCGTTAATGCCGTTATACATGGCTTTCCAGGTAGTGCAGGCTTCTGGTGGCGGCGTCACGTTGTGGGTGATGTGTTTGATCACTTCGACCAGTTCACCGGCATCGTCATGCTCGCTTTCCATCACGCTGATTGGTCCCATTGCCTGGCTACCCATGCCCTGTTTAATCATCGGGAACAGGATCTGCTCTTCCTTCATCATGTGGCTGGACAGCTCTTCATGCAGCATGCTCAGGTTCTTCGCCAGACCGCGCGGTACGTTCGGTTTGTCTGCGTGAACGCGTTCAACTTTCGTGGCCTGCAGGATCAGTTCCGGCAGCTGTTCGCGATGTCTGTCGTGATAACGCACGATAATATGGTCGATGATTTCAGCCAGCGCTACGGTACGCCAGTCTTTCTCCAGCGGCTGTTCAGCCAGCTGCGCGAGCTGCGCCTCAATAACGTCTAAATCCAGCTCTTTACGCGCGGCAGCGCGTGCCAGCGTTTGCTTACCGCCGCAGCAGTAATCCATATCGTATTTACGAAACAGGGCCGAAGCGCGAGGAATAGAGAGCGCCAGTTCACCTAAAGGTTGATCGCGATAAGACATTGCCGTTACCTCATTCTCAATAATATAAGATGCATTTTAAATGCATCTTATAAGGAAGGCTATAACCCTTTCGGGGTGGGGTGTTTTGTGATGAGCGTCACGAAAATTTCTTAATTCGTTAAGGTGCTGAATCTTATTGGAAAGGAGAGATACGGCGAAAAAAGCTGCGCCAGAGAATTAAATAAGCGCACGCCGCTGCCGATAGTTAGACCTCAGACAATACCTGCATAATAAAAGGCAACAGATGTTCAAACGAATCAAAGTGATAACCTTACTTATCACCGTGTTACTCGCGCTGGGCGCGATGCAGCTCATCTCCGCAGGCGTCTTTATTGGCGCACTCAATAACGATAAACAGAACTTTAATGTCTCTCAGCTTTCCAGTCAGAACGTGGCTGAATTTACCGATGCGTGGATTAGCCTGAACCAGGCTCGCGTCACGCTCAACCGGGGGATGCTGCGTTTACAGGGAACGATGGCCAGCGAGATCAACGGTGGTCAGTTGAAAGAGCTGGTGAACACGGCAAATCGTCTGCTGGCCGAGTCGAAAGAGCATTACGATAAATACTACGCCCTGCCAGAAACGCCGGGGCTGGATGAGCGTCTGGCCGATCGACTGGAAGAACAGTACGGCATCTATTCTGCGACGCTGGCTAAAATGAACGCGCTGCTGGCTGAAGGTAAGCTGGAAGAGATGTTCAAGCAGAATGCTGAGCAGAAGCAGACGGCCATGCAGGAAGTATATCGGGAATGGCGTGCTGCGCAAACGGCGCTGGCCACTGCCGGCGTGCAGGACAATGAGAGTGATTACCGCAAGATAATCTGGCTGTTGTCTGCCGTGATGTTGACTGTCGTCACTGTGATTGTCGCCAGCTGGCTGGCGATGCAGCGCGTGTTGCTCAAGCCGCTCCACGAGGTGATGGGACATATTCGCCACATCGCTGCGGGTGACCTGACGCATAGCATCAACGCCGATGGCAGCAATGAAATGGCGCTGCTGGCAAGTAATGTGCGTGACATGCAGCAGGCGCTGGCGAATACGGTCAGCGTGGTGCGTGACGGGGCTGACACTATCTACACCGGCGCGGGTGAAATTGCCGCAGGCAGTAACGATCTCTCTTCACGTACCGAGCAGCAGGCTGCCTCTCTGGAAGAGACCGCTGCCAGCATGGAACAACTCACCGCCACCGTGAAGCAGAACGCGGATAACGCGCGTCAGGCGACCAGTCTGGCAAAAAACGCCTCACAGACGGCGCTGAAAGGTGGAACCGTGGTTGATGGCGTAGTGCGTACGATGGACGAAATCGCCACCAGTTCCAGCAAAATCGCGCAAATTACCTCTGTTATCGACGGTATTGCCTTCCAGACCAATATTCTGGCGCTGAACGCGGCGGTAGAAGCGGCGCGTGCGGGCGAACAGGGCCGTGGTTTTGCCGTGGTCGCTGGCGAAGTTCGTACTCTGGCGCAGCGTAGCGCTCAGGCGGCAAAAGAGATTAAGGCGCTGATTGATGACTCGGGCAATCGGGTCAATGCCGGTACGGCGCTGGTGCATGAAGCAGGCGAAACGATGGCGGAGATCGTCAGCGCCGTGACCCGCGTGACCGACATTATGGGCGAAATTGCCTCGGCTTCTGATGAACAGAGCCGGGGTATCGATCAGGTAGGCCAGGCCGTTGCCGAGATGGATCGCGTGACGCAGCAAAATGCTTCGCTGGTGGAGGAGTCCGCTTCCGCTGCCGCCGCGCTTGAAGAGCAGGCTGCACGATTGAATCAGACCGTGGCGGTGTTTAAAGTGTCGCGCCGGATGGCGGCGTAAACGCCTTATTCGGCCAGCATGAGAGCGTACAGTCCTTGTAGGCCTGATAAGCGCAGCGCCATCAGGCATCCCCCGAAACCGGCACTACCGCCGGTTTCTGCGGTTTTGACCGCACCGCTATCACCACGCCTATTACCAGCAGCGCAATACCGCTTAGCGTCAGCAGCGGCGGAAAAGCCTGGCGCAGCATAAAGGTATACAGCAGGCCAGCCAGCGTTTCGAAGACAATCAGCGGGCCGAGGATCACCGTCGGCAGCTTCTGGCTGGCGACGTTCCAGCACAGCGCGCCCACCCACGAACACAATACCGCAATGGCTATCATCAGGCCGATAAACACATCCGGACGCGGGCCGAAGGGCAGGGCGAAACCTGGCGTTTGCCCATGCAGCCACAGACATGCTGCAATGTACCCCAGCAGAGAAACGGGCAGCGTCACCAGCGCCTGAGCCGTCGCCCACATCATCGGATGCTTATCTGGATTCTCGCGCAGCCAGCGGGCATTACGCAGTGCATACCACGCCCAGCACACCACTGAGACAAGCGCCAACACGATACCAGAGCCATAACGCCAGCCGCTAAAATCGGGTAATCCCTGGTTCAGCTCCGAGATATTCACGCACAGCAGGCCAATAGCAATCAATATCAGCGCAGGTGACAGACGCCACCAGGATAATTTACCGTCACGCTGGCTATAGAGCAGGTTGGCGAAGACCGGGATCACCACCGGTAATGTACCAATAATCATCGTTGATACCGGCGCGCCGGTACGCTGGATGGCGCTGGCCAGGCAAACGTAATAAATCAGGTTACCCATCATCGTTAGCGCCAGCGCCGTTATCCAGTCTTTACGCGCCAACTGGCGCAGGCGCACACGCCCCAGCCAGGCAATCGGCACGGCGATCAGCCCCAGCGCCAGATAGCGCCCCATCGACTGCAATACCGCCGGGTATTCCGGCACGATCAGCGGCCCGACAAAAATTAATCCCCACATCAGCCCGGCCAGCAGGGCATACAACACGCCGCTAATCATTGTTAACATCCACATCATTAAACATTGCGTTGAGTGTAGGCAGGGAGAGTGCAGCCGTATTGTATGAGATTGCGCATTAGCGCGAATAAACCTGCTTCTGATAACGTACCGGCGTAATGCCGTAGCGATGAGTAAATGCGCGGGTGAGATGCGACTGGTCGGTCAAACCGGTTGCGGCAGCGACCTCTGCGGCGGGCATTCCGTGAGTGAGAAAACCTTTGGCTCGCCACAGGCGAATGGCCATCAGCATTTGGTGCGGCGTAACGTGGAAATGAGATTTAAACTGGCGTTGAAAATGCCAGGGACTCAGTGAGGCAACCCGCGCCAGTTCGTCGAGCGTTATCGGGTGCATGTAATTATCATGCAGGTACTCGCGTACCCGCTCAAAGCGATGCGCCCCCTCTGCAGATATTGGCGCATGGCGGGCCAGCGGCTGGAACGTCTCGATCAGATCGAGCAACAACCCTTTTTGCGCCAGCGCATCCTCCGTGTTCCACAGGCCATGGATCAGCGAGCAGATCTGCCGCGAGCGCAGCGGATCGTGACGCGTGACGTCCTGAAACCACCAGTGGCGGATCCCGGTGACCTCTTCCAGAAGATCGGGCTCAAGATAGATCATCCGATAGCGCCAGCCGTCGGCGGTTTCGGCTTCGCCGGTATGCAACTCATCGGGATTCATGGTGACGACAGAATGGGCGGGCGCGACGTACTGCGTACCGCGATAGCGAAAACGTTCGGCTCCGGCTTCTATCGCGCCAATGCCAAACGCTTCATGGGTATGTGGTTCAAAGGCGTAACGTGAGATGTGCGCATGATACAGCTCAACGCCCGGCACCTGCGCCAGATGGCGAAAGCGGGCGCTGTCTTTTTCATCAATAAATTGCTCAGGTACACCTTGCACGTTTTCTCTCCCCACGCATCATCCTGTCATTATCAGAGAGGATGCGCGGGGATGCCACCATAATTAACTAATTTTTAACACTTACACGATGCCTTTGACGCTGTCAGCCAACGAGGTGGTCGGGCGACCAATCAGTTTGCTCAGCGTATGGCTGTCATCGAACAGGCCGCCTTTGGAGGCGCCAGTGTCTGAGTCAGCCAGCATGTCCGCCAGTCCGGCAGGCAGGCCCACCCCTTTTAGCGCGGCGGCAAAATCAGCTTCGCTCAGGTTCTGATACACCACTTTTTTACCGCTCTGTTTTGCCAGTTCGGCAGCCAACTGGCTCAGGGTCCAGCCTGCGTCGCCCGCAAGCTCATAGGTTTTACCGGCGTGCCCCTCTTCACTGATGACGCGCGCGGCGGCAGCGGCATAGTCGGCACGGGTTGCCGAGGCGATTTTGCCTTCTCCCGCCGTCCCGATAAAGACGCCGTGTTCCAGTGCCGCTGGCGCGCTGGCGAGATAGTTCTCTGTGTACCAGCCGTTACGCAGCAGCGCGTACGCGATACCGGATTCAGCCAGCATCTTCTCGGTGGCGACGTGTTCATCGGCCAGCCCCAGCGGGGAGGTGTCGGCGTGCAGCAGGCTGGTGTAGGCGATAAATTTCACGTGGGCAGCCTTTGCTGCGCTAATCACGTTGCGATGCTGTGGGGCGCGTTGTCCCACTTCGCTGGAGGAGATCAGTAGTAGCTTTTCGATACCCTGTAAGGCAGTCGTAAAGGCGGCTTCGTCGCTGTAATCCGCCTGGCGAACGGTAATGCCCTGCTGGCTAAGCGCCGTCGCTTTCGCGGGATTACGCACGATAGCCACAATCTGGCTGGCAGGAACGGTTTTCAGCAGAGATTCAATTACGTGTTGGCCCAGTTGGCCGGTGGCACCGGTAATTGCGATCATGGGGTAACTCCTTGGTATTGGTCTTGTGTTTAATCACGCTAACACTTAAACTAACTTTTAGTAAGTACGCACAAAAAGGTTAGTATGAAAATGACAGCGTCGACGCTCTCCCAGCAATTACGCGATGGCAATTTGTTTGCCGAACAGTGTCCCTCCCGCGAGGTGTTAAAACACGTCACCAGCCGCTGGGGCGTGTTAATTCTGGTGGCGCTGCGCGACGGTACGCACCGCTTTAGCGATTTGCGCCGTAAGATGGGCGGCGTCAGCGAAAAGATGCTGGCGCAATCGCTGCAGGCGCTTGAGCAGGACGGGTTTATCAATCGAGTCTCTTATCCGGTGGTGCCGCCGCATGTGGAATATAGCCTGACGCCGTTGGGCGAGCAGGTGAGCGATAAAGTCGCCGCGCTGGCGGACTGGATAGAACTGAATTTGCCGCAGGTTTTGGCGCAACGGGAAGAGCGGGTCGCGTGATAGGTTGGCAGTGTGTTTTGTAGGCCGGATAAGACGCTGTTGCGTCGCATCCGGCACGAAAGTTACTTACTCAAATCCAGCTGATAAATAGCGAAACCGATGTCATCGGTCGCGACTTTCTTCAGCGGATACTGGCCTTTCTCTTTAATAAATGCAGCGGCTTTATCAGACGGTGATGTTTCAAAGCGAATATCCAGTGGTGTGTCGCTATGAATTGGCGCCAGACGCCAGTTGTTATCTGCCGCCGGGTGAATTTCACCGGCACGCTTCGTCTCAGCACCAATCCACGCGGCCAGCACCGAGCGGTTTTCATCCGGAGAAGCAAACGCGATGTGGCTGTCGCCGGTTCCGGCAAACTTACCGCCGTAGGCGCGGTAGTTGTTGGTCGCGACGAGGAAGGTGGCATTCGGATCGATTGGTTTGCCGTTAAAGGTCAGATTTTTAATACGTTCCGCTTTCGGGTTAATGGTCTGACATTCACCGTCGTAGCGGGCGGGTTGTGAAACATCAATCTGATAATTCACGCCGTCGATCACGTCAAAGTTATAAGTACGGAACCCATCCCAGTTGATCAGCGACTGCGGCTTGCTGCTGTGAATATCAATTTGATTAAACTGCCCGGCGGAACATTCCAGCCACTCTTTCACCTCTTTGCCGCTGGCTTTCACTACCACCAGGGTATTGGGATAGAGATACAAATCAGCGGCATTACGGAAGGTTAACTGGCCTTTTTCTACTTCGACAAAGCTGGCCGGATCGTTCTTGCGTCCACCGACCTTAAACGGCGCGGCCGCGGAAAGTACCGGCAATTTTGCCAGGTCCGGATCGCCCTGGATAAAGTGCTCCACATACGCTTTCTGGGCGTTATTCACCACCTGCACGGTCGGGTCATCCTGAACCAGCGCCAGATAGCTGTACATGTTGTCGGCGGATTTACCGATCGGTTTGCTGACAAACTCACGCGTGGCGTCGTGATCGGCTTTCAGGATCTCAACGATTTTTTTGTCTTCTGCTGCCAGTGATTTTTTCGCCGCGGCGTCATAAATGGGGCGTGCCTCTGCTTTCGCCTGGCTGACCTGCCATTTACCGCTATCGTTATTCAGTACCAAATCCACGACGCCCAGATGATCGCCCCACATGCCAGGCATCACCGCCGGCACGCCATTGAGCGTACCTTTTGTGATATCTGCACCTTTAATGTTGGCAAAATCTTTCCCCGGGAAGACGGCGTGAGCATGACCAAACATAATGGCATCCACGCCCGGTACTTCACTGAGATAATAAACGGAGTTTTCCGCCATCGTCTGATACGGGTCGGCAGAAAGGCCGGAGTGAGCAACCACCACCACGACATCAGCGCCTTTTTTCCGCATTTCCGGCACATACTTACGTGCGGTTTCGGTGATGTCATTTACCGTCACTTTGCCGCTGAGGTTGGCTTTATCCCAGGTCATAATCTGCGGTGGCACAAAGCCGATATAGCCAATCTTCAGCGTCTGCTTGTTACCTTCCTGGTCAATTACCTCAGTGTCTTTGATCAGATAAGGCGTAAACAGCGGCTTTTTGGTCTTAACGTCGATGATATTGGCGTTAACGTAGGGGAACTTCGCCCCGGCCAGCGCGTTATGCAAATACTCCAGACCGTAGTTGAATTCATGGTTGCCGAGGTTACCTACCGCGTAATCCAGAGTATTCAGCGCCTTATATACCGGGTGAGTTTCGCCCGCTTTCAGCCCTTTGGCCGCCATATAATCCCCGAGCGGGCTGCCCTGAATCAGATCGCCGTTATCAACCAGCACGCTGTTTTTGACTTCACCACGCGCGGCGTTGATCAGACTTGCCGTACGCACCAGGCCAAATTTTTCAGTCGGCGTATCTTTGTAATAATCGAAATCCATCATATTGCTATGTAAATCAGTGGTTTCCATTATACGCAGATCGACGGTCGCGGCATTCACGCTGGCTGCAATCAGCGTTGCCAGAAGCGTTGCACTAAACTTAATCATCAGGGGCATCCTTTTAAGATCTAAGCCACAAAAGAAAATGTATATAAATCTTCTTGCTTACAGAACTGTGAATCATGACATGAATATAGCGTTTAAAACCGCAGACGCTATCACAGTTGGCGGATCCCCTGACGATCGGGTATAAGTAAAACAACGAGTTAACACCACTGACAGAAACGAGGTGGAGAATGCTAGAACATGTATGCCAGCTTGCACGGAACGCGGGCGATGCCATTATGCAGGTCTACGATGGAATCAAACCGATGGAGATTACCAGCAAGCAGGATGATTCTCCGGTCACGGCGGCGGATATCGCTGCGCATACGGTGATCCTCGAAGGATTACAGACGCTGACGCCGGATATTCCGGTTCTGTCTGAAGAAGCCCCTCCTGGCTGGGATGTTCGCCAGCACTGGCAGCGCTACTGGCTGGTCGATCCGTTGGACGGTACCAAAGAGTTTATTAAACGTAACGGTGAATTTACCGTCAATATTGCGCTGATTGAGCAGGGAAAGCCGGTGCTTGGTGTGGTTTACGCGCCAGTAATGAAGGTCATGTACAGTGCGGCAGAAAGTAAAGCGTGGAAAGAAGAGTGCGGTGTGCGCAAACAAATCCAGGTACGTGACGCGCGTCCACCGCTGGTGGTGATTAGCCGTTCGCATGCCGACAATGAGTTAAAAGAGTATCTGCAACAACTGGGCGAGCACCAGACCACGTCGATTGGATCGTCGCTGAAATTCTGCCTGGTGGCGGAAGGGCGCGCGCAGCTGTATCCGCGTTTTGGGCCAACTAACGTCTGGGACACTGCCGCTGGCCACGCCGTTGCCGCCGCAGCCGGAGCGCACGTTCACGACTGGCAGGGGAAACCTCTGGACTATACCCCACGTGAATCGTTCCTCAACCCCGGCTTCCGCGTCTCTATTTACTGAGCAATTTATGCAGCAGGGCAATCACCTGCTGCACCTCTTCCTGCGTTAATGCGCCATCTTTTGCCCACTGTACGCGTCCGTCCTTATCAAGTACCGCAATAGCGGAGCTCTCTTCATCCAGTTGCCAGGCTTTACGCGCAATGCCGTTGCTGTCGACGATAAATTGTGACCATGGGTAGAGCTTCTTATTGCTCTCCAGACTGCTGCGCACAAACATACCGGAGCCGGGAATGGCGTCATCCGTGTTGACGATAGTGGTGGTCTGGTATTTGTCGTGCGGCAGGTTCGCCGCTTTGATGGCTTCAATCAGGTTCGCGTTTTTCTCTTTGGCGGAGGTGCGTCCGGCAATGTGTTGCACAATGCGTACTTTGCCGGGCAGTTGCGCGCTATTCCAGCTTTTGTAGCTAAACTTATCGTTATCGAGAATCAGTTCGCCGCGATCGGCGATCCCCACCGGCGGTACGCGCTGGTCAGTCTCAAACTTATGGGCGGAGGCAATCATCGGCAGCAGCAGGCACGACAGCGCCAGCAGTTTTCGTAAGGTCATAGGTTTTCCTTCTTTCTTTATTTTGCAGGTGATCCGACCACTTGGGCCTGGAATTTAATCATATGTGCGATTGATGCTTTTTCCCGCAAGCGCGATGCCAGTTTGCGGACGGGCGCACAAATCCTGCGAAAATCGAAGGCTTATACTGAAGACAGCGAAGCGTTGAAAAGATAATTCTGAATAATTGTAACTGGAAGGTAAATAAACTTATACACGCTGGAAACATCAACGAGATAGTCTATAGTCATAGGGCATTAAAATTTGCGCCTGAGGATTGTCGGACCGATTGTGGTACCGCAAAGGCGTAATGCTCAGCAGGAGACAACAATGAAAATTTTCCAACGATACAACCCGCTGCAGGTGGCGAAGTACGTGAAGATCCTGTTTCGTGGACGGTTATATATCAAGGATGTAGGCGCTTTTGAATTTGATAAGGGTAAGATTCTTATCCCAAAAGTGAAGGACAAGCTGCATTTTTCCGTGATGTCCGAAGTTAACCGTCAGGTCTTGCGTCTGCAAACTGAGATGGCTTGATCAAAGTGCTATGCGGTAGTTAAAAAAACGGCTCCAGGACAGGAGCCGTTGATGTTTCTGCAAGGCGCTATGACGCCTTTGCCTCTTCCTTCGCATCCGGCAGTTTCGGTACCAGAACGGTAGGTTTACTGTCCAGACGCGTCACCAGCAGCTGATCGATCTTGTAGTTATCGATATCCACTACTTCAAATTTGTAGCCTGAATACTTCACCGAGTCGGTGCGTTTCGGGATTTTACGCAACATGAACATCATAAAGCCGCCGATGGTTTCATAGTTGCCGGACTGCGGGAATTCGTCGATATCCAGGACGCGCATGACGTCATCAATCGGCGTACCGCCGTCGACTAACCATGAGTTTTCATCACGCGCCACGATCTGCTCTTCCAGGCCCTGACCGACTAAATCGCCCATCAGCGTCGTCATCACATCGTTGAGCGTGATAATCCCCACCACCAATGCATACTCGTTCATGATGACGGCAAAATCTTCGCCTGCGGTTTTGAAGCTTTCCAGCGCTTCAGAGAGCGTCAGCGTATCCGGGACGATCAGCGTATTGCGGATCTGCACGCCGCTGTTCAGCGCCATGCTCTGGTTGGCCAGCACGCGGTTGAGGAGATCCTTTGAATCGACATAGCCAATGATGTGGTCGATATCTTCGTTACACACCAGGAATTTGGAGTGCGGGTGTTCCGCCACTTTGTTCTTCAGGCTCTGCTCGTCTTCGTGAAGATCGAACCAGATAATGTTCTCGCGCGAGGTCATTGAAGACGGTACGGTACGGGATTCCAGTTCGAACACATTTTCAATCAGCTCATGTTCCTGCTTGCGCAGAACACCCGCCAGCGCACCGGCTTCGACCACGGCGTAAATGTCGTCTGACGTGATGTCATCTTTACGCACCATCGGAATTTTAAACAGGCGGAAAATGTTATTTGCCAGACCGTTAAAGAACCACACCAATGGGCGGAAGACCAGCAGACAGAAGCGCATCGGGTTGATGATACGCAAAGCCACAGCTTCTGGCGCAATCATACCGATGCGTTTCGGGGTTAAATCCGCGAACAGGATGAACAGGCCAGTAACCAGTGAGAAGGACAGAATAAAACTTAACTGTTCGGACAGCTCTGGAGCGAAGTACTTTGAGAACAGGCTGTAAAACGCCGGGGAAAAGGCCGCATCACCAACGATACCGCCGAGAATGGCGACCGCGTTTAGGCCAATCTGCACCACGGTAAAAAACATGCCGGGGTTTTCCTGCATCTTCAAAACACGCTGTGCGTTCACATTGCCTTCATCGGCAAGCAGCTTAAGTTTGATTTTGCGTGATGCGGCAAGCGAGATCTCGGATATCGAGAAAAACGCACTCACGGCGATCAGGCAGAGAATGACTAAAATACTGTTTAACATATCTTATCCGACCGTTCGGGTCAGATCCTCGGAAGGGAGAAGTTGATAAATCCGTGTGAAATACACATTGAAAACCGGCTCGTGGAAGTGAGCCGGTAAATTCAGGAGCTAGTATAGCGTAAGGTACTGTAACGTCGCCAGAGGGGGAAATTTATCCTTGTGGTGGCAAACACACGCCAATCCCGCCAATCCCACAGTATCCGTAAGGGTTTTTGTGCAGATATTGTTGGTGATCGTCTTCGGCATAATAGAACGGGGTTGCCGTACTGATTTCCGTTGTAATGGTGCGCTCGTCGCCAGCGGCGGTCATCGCCGCCTGAAAACGCTCAAGGCTGGCCTGTGCCGCGGCGGTTTGCTCTGGCGTTAAGGGATAAATAGCGGAACGATACTGCGTACCGTGGTCGTTCCCCTGACGCATACCTTGCGCCGGATCGTGATTTTCCCAGAACACCTGCAGCAGTTGCTCGTAGCTGATAACATGCGGGTCATAGACGACGCGCACCGCTTCGGCATGCCCGGTATCGCCAGAACAGACTTCCCGATAGGTCGGGTTAGGGGTATAGCCGCCGGTGTATCCGGCTGCGGTGCTGTACACGCCGGGTAATGACCAGAATAAACGCTCCACGCCCCAGAAACATCCCATGGCGAAAAGGGCGATTTCCATACCGTCGGGCACGTTGGTCATCGAATGTTGGTTAACCGCATGCAGCGTTGCCACTGGCATCGGGGTGTTGCGTCCAGGTAGCGCATCTGCTTGAGTAACGAGATGCTTTCTATCAAATAAACTCATGGCCGTTCTCCCGAAATCAGTCATTTGGGTTAAGGTTGTAACGAGACGCGTCTTTGCCCACAATAAACGGCATGAATACGTCTAGAGTTAAACATAAGAAATATTTGGGTTGTCGTCTGTTTTTCAACTCTTATTGTTGATTTTTTGTTAAGCCGAGGAACGGCATAGTATTTTTTTCCAGGGGTGGGAAAAAAGGATATTCAGGAGAAAATGTGCCACATATCCGTCAGTTATGTTGGGTGGGATTACTGTGCTTAAGTGGCTCCGCCGCCGCCGCGAATGTTCGCTTACAGGTCGAAGGATTATCAGGACCGCTGGAGAAAAACGTTCGTGCGCAGTTGTCCACGATTCAAAGTGATGAAGTCACTCCAGACCGACGCTTTCGTGCGCGCGTTGATGATGCCATCCGCGAAGGGCTAAAAGCGCTGGGCTACTTTGAGCCGACCATCGATTTTGAGCTGCGCCCGCCACCGGCAAAAGGACGCCAGGTGCTGATTGCCAAAGTAACCCCCGGCGAGCCGGTGCTGATTGGCGGCACCGAAGTGATTTTGCGCGGTGGCGCGCGTACGGATAAAGATTATCTGGATCTGCTGAAAACGCGCCCGGCAATCGGCACCGTGTTGAATCAGGGTGATTATGACAACTTCAAAAAATCCCTCACCAGCGTGGCGCTGCGCAAAGGCTATTTCGACAGTGAATTTAATAAAAGCCAGCTTGGAATAGCGCTTGAGCGCCGTCAGGCGTTCTGGGATATCGATTACAACAGCGGTGAACGCTATCGCTTTGGGCATGTCACCTTTGAAGGCTCGCAAATTCGTGATGAGTACCTGCAAAACCTGGTGCCATTTAAAGAAGGTGAAGAGTACGAGTCGAAAGATCTGGGGGAACTTAACCGTCGTCTGTCGGCGACCGGATGGTTTAATTCTGTGGTTGTCGCGCCAGAATTTGATAAAGCCCGCAAAACCAAAGTGTTGCCGCTTAAAGGCGTGGTCTCGCCGCGAACCGAAAACACCATCGAAACCGGGGTTGGTTATTCAACTGACGTCGGACCACGGGTAAAGACCTCGTGGAAAAAGCCGTGGATGAACTCCTATGGCCACAGCCTGACCACTAGCGCCAGTATCTCTGCGCCAGAGCAGGTCATTGATTTTAGTTATAAAATGCCGCTGTTAAAGAACCCACTGGAGCAGTATTACCTGGTGCAGGGGGGCTTTAAGCGTACTGATTTAAACGACACCGAGCAGGACTCCACGACGCTTGCGGTTTCCCGTTACTGGGACCTTTCCAGCGGCTGGCAGCGCGCGATTAACCTGCGCTGGAGCCTCGACCACTTTACCCAGGGTAACGTCACCAATACCACCATGCTGCTCTATCCGGGCGTGATGATTAGCCGGACGCGTTCGCGCGGCGGTCTGATGCCCGTCTGGGGCGATTCTCAACGCTATTCCATTGATTATTCCAATACGGCCTGGGGTTCAGACGTTGATTTCTCCGTCTTCCAGGCGCAAAACGTCTGGATCCGTACGCTGTACGACAGGCATCGCTTTGTGATGCGCGGTAACCTCGGCTGGATTGAAACCGGGGACTTCGACAAAGTGCCACCGGATCTGCGTTTCTTCGCCGGGGGCGATCGCAGTATTCGCGGTTACAAATACAAATCTATTTCGCCCGAAGGCAGCGACGGTAAGCTGAAAGGGGCCTCGAAGCTGGCAACCGGCTCGCTGGAATACCAGTACAACGTGACCGGGAAATGGTGGGGCGCAATGTTTGTCGATAGCGGCGAAGCGGTCAGCGATATTCGCAAAAGCGATTTCAAAACCGGCG
Organism: Citrobacter sp. wls714; assembly: GCF_005281025.1. Lineage (NCBI taxonomy): Bacteria > Pseudomonadati > Pseudomonadota > Gammaproteobacteria > Enterobacterales > Enterobacteriaceae > Citrobacter > Citrobacter sp. wls714. The sequence continues at coordinate 83,270 of NZ_SZWZ01000028.1, forward strand.
CCGGGGTCGGTGTGCGCTGGCAGTCGCCGGTCGGACCTATCAAGCTCGACTTTGCCGTCCCTGTCGGCGACAAAGATGAACATGGTTTACAGTTTTACATCGGTCTGGGGCCTGAATTATGAGTTTATGGAAGAAGATAAGCCTCGGCGTGCTAATTTTTATCCTGCTGTTGTTAGGCACGGTGGCGTTCCTTGTCGGTACTACCTCGGGCCTGCACCTGATCTTCAAGGCAGCTAATCGCTGGGTTCCGGGGCTGGAAATTGGTCAGGTCAGCGGCGGCTGGCGGGATTTATCGCTCAAAAATATTCGTTATGACCAGCCTGGCGTGGCGGTGAATGCCGGTGAAGTGCATCTGGCCGTCGGGCTGGAGTGTCTTTGGGATAGTAGCCTGTGCGTCAACGATCTGTCGCTGAAAAATATCAACGTGGCGATCGACAGCAAAAAGATGCCGCCTTCAGCACCGGTTGAGGAGGAGGATAGCGGCCCGCTTAACCTTTCCACACCTTATCCGATCACGCTTTCGCGCGTGGCGCTGAATAACATCAATATCAAAATTGACGACACCACAGTTTCAGTGCTCGATTTTACCTCCGGCCTGAACTGGCAGGAAAAAACGCTGACCCTGAAGCCAACGTCATTACAGGGCCTGCTGATTGCCCTGCCTAAAGTGGCGGAAGTGGCGCAGGAAGAGGTCGTTGAACCGAAGATTCAAAACCCGCAGCCGGATGAAAAACCGCTCGGTGAAACGCTAAAAGATCTGTTCTCAAAGCCGGTGCTACCGGAAATGACCGATGTCCATCTGCCGCTCAACCTCAATATTGAGGAGTTTCGCGGCGAGCAACTGCGCGTGACCGGGGATACGGATTTAACGGTGCATAACATGCTGCTCAAAGTGAGCAGCATTGACGGCAACATGAAGCTCGACGCGCTGGATATCGACTCTAATCAGGGTACGGTAAACGCCAGCGGTACGGCGCAGCTCACCAACACATGGCCGGTGGATATTACCCTCAACAGCACGCTGAACGTCGATCCATTAAAAGGCGAAAATGTGAAGCTGAAGGTCGGTGGCGCGCTGCGTGAACAGCTGGAAGTCGGCGTCAATCTGTCTGGCCCGGTTGATATGGACCTGCGCGCGCAAACGCGTCTGGCAGAAGCCGGATTACCGCTCAATCTGGAAGTGGTGAGTAAGCAGGTTTACTGGCCGTTTACCGGCGACAAGCAGTTCCAGGCCGATGACATTAAGCTCAAGCTGACCGGCAAAATGACCGACTATACGTTGTCGATGCGTACCGCGGTGAAAGGGCAGGATATTCCTCCGGCTACCATCACACTGGATGCCAAAGGCAACGAACAGCAGATCAATCTCGATAAACTGAGCATTGCGGCGCTGGAAGGGAAAACCGAGCTGAAAGCGCTGGTGGACTGGCAGCAGGCGATCAGTTGGCGCGGGGAGTTAACGCTGGACGGCATCGACACTGCGAAAACAATCCCGGACTGGCCGTCAAAGCTGAATGGTCTGGTGAAAACGCGCGGGAGTCTGTACGGCGGAAGCTGGCAGATGGAGATTCCTGAGCTGAAGCTGACCGGTAACGTGAAGCAGAACAAGGTTAATGTGAATGGCTCGCTGAAGGGGAACAGCTACCTGCAGTGGACGATCCCTGGCCTGCATCTGGAACTGGGACGCAACAGTGCGGACGTGAAAGGGGAACTGGGGGTCAAAGACCTTAATCTCGACGCGACGATTGATGCCCCAAGCCTGGATAACGCGCTGCCGGGATTAGGCGGTACGGCGAAAGGGTTGGTAAAAGTTCGCGGGACGGTAGAAGCGCCACAGCTGTTGGCGGACATCACCGCTCGCGGCCTGCGCTGGCAGGAGCTTTCCGTTGCTCAGGTTCGCGTCGAAGGCGACGTGAAATCGGCGGAGCAAATCGCCGGTAATCTCAACGTTCGCGTAGAACGGATTGTACAACCTGACGTGAATATCGGCCTGGTGACGCTTAACGCCAAAGGCAGTGAGAAGCAGCATGAGCTACAGTTGCGCATTCAGGGGGAGCCGGTCTCCGGACAGCTCTCCCTGGCAGGCAGCTTTGATCGCAAAGAGCAGCGCTGGAAAGGGGAATTAAGCAATACCCGTTTCCAGACACCGGTTGGTCCGTGGGCGCTCAATCGTGCTATCGCGTTGGATTACCGCAATCAGGAGCAAAAAATCAGCATTGGGCCGCACTGCTGGAACAACCCGAATGCAGAGCTATGCGTACCGCAAACCATTGATGCCGGTGCAGAAGGACGCGCGGTGGTGAATCTCAACCGTTTCGACCTGGCGATGCTGAAACCGTTTATGCCGGATACGACTCAGGCCAGCGGGGTGTTCACCGGCAAAGCCGATGTCAGTTGGGACACGACCAAAGAGGGGCTGCCGCAGGGGCAGGTCATGCTTTCCGGACGCAACGTGAAGGTCACGCAAAGCGTGAACGATGCGCCGCTGCCAGTGGCATTTGAAACGTTGAATCTGACCGCCGACCTGCACGACAACCGTGCCGAACTGGGCTGGCTGATTCGCCTGACCAATAACGGACAGTTTGACGGAAAGGTGCAGGTAACCGATCCACAAGGGCGCCGTAACCTGGGCGGCAACGTCAATATCCGCAACTTCAATCTGGCGATGGTGAACCCTATCTTCTCACGTGGTGAAAAGGCCGCGGGGACGATCAACGCCAACCTGCGTTTGGGCGGCGATGTGCAAAGCCCACAGCTGCTTGGACAATTGCAACTGAGCGGACTGAATATAGACGGTAACTTTATGCCGTTTGACATGCAGCCAAGCCAGTTAGCCGTTAACTTCACCGGAACACGCTCAACGTTGGCGGGTGTGGTGCGTACGCAGCAGGGGGAAATCAACCTGAGCGGCGACGCTGACTGGAGTCAGATCGACAACTGGCGGGCGCGCGTTGCGGCGAAAGGCAGTCGGGTGCGGATCACCGTGCCGCCGATGGTGCGTCTGGATGTCTCGCCGGATGTGGAATTTGAAGCGACACCGAGCCTGTTTACCCTGAACGGCAATGTCGATGTGCCGTGGGCGCGTATCGTGGTCCACGATCTGCCGGAAAGCGCGGTAGGGGTGTCCAGCGATATGGTGATGCTTAATAACGATCTCCAGCCTGAGAAACCGCAGACCGCCGGGATCCCGATCAACAGCAACCTGAACATCCACGTCGGTAATAACGTGCGTCTTGATGCCTTTGGTCTGAAAGCGCGGCTGACGGGCGATCTGAAGGTGGTGCAGGATAAACAGGGACTGGGGCTTAACGGACAGATTAATATCCCGAGCGGTCGCTTCCATGCCTATGGTCAGGATCTGATTGTGCGTAAGGGCGAGCTGTTATTCTCCGGTCCGCCGGATCAGCCGTTGCTCAATATTGAAGCGATTCGTAACCCGGATGCTACCGAAGATGACGTGATCGCTGGTGTTCGCGTCACGGGCACGGCTGATGAACCGAAAGCGGAGATCTTCTCCGACCCGGCGATGTCGCAGCAAATGGCGCTGTCCTACCTGCTTCGTGGGCAAGGACTGGATAGTGAACAGAGCGACAGCGCGGCGATGACTTCAATGCTTATTGGCCTGGGGGTTGCACAAAGTGGTCAGGTTGTGGGTAAAATCGGGGAGACATTTGGCGTAAGCAATCTGGCACTGGACACGCAAGGGGTGGGTGACTCATCTCAGGTCGTTGTCAGCGGATACGTACTGCCAGGTCTGCAGGTGAAATATGGTGTGGGTATATTTGACTCCTTAGCGACACTCACGCTACGTTATCGTCTGATGCCTAAGCTATATCTGGAAGCAGTGTCTGGCGTAGATCAGGCACTTGATTTGCTCTATCAGTTCGAGTTTTAGCAATGCGAATATTTGTCTACGGCAGTTTACGAACCAAACAAGGCAACAGCCACTGGATGACCAATGCCCTGTTGCTGGGAAATTTCAGTATCGACAACTACCAGTTGTACAGCCTGGGCCACTATCCAGGCGCCGTTCCGGGAAATGGAACAGTACACGGGGAAGTTTATCGTATTGATAACGCCACGCTGGCAGAGCTTGACGCTCTGCGTACCCGTGGTGGTGAATACGCACGCCAGCTAATTCAAACGCCGTACGGAAGTGCATGGATGTACGTGTACCAACGTCCGGTTGATGGCTTAACGCTGATTGAAAGCGGTAACTGGTTAGACAGAGACCAGTACTGATATGAACACGCCACCCTCGGGTGGCGTTGTTTTATGTGCCCGTTGCACTCGCATTTGGGCACAAAAAAGCCCCGACATGCGGGGCTAAGCATCATAAGTAAGAATTACTTCTTCGCGCGCTCGAAGGAAGCAACGATTTCAGCTTTAGCCGCTTCGGCGTTGTCCCAACCGTCAACTTTTACCCATTTGCCTGCTTCGAGATCTTTGTAATGCTCGAAGAAGTGGGTGATCTGCGCTTTCAGCAGTTCCGGCAGGTCGGACACATCTTTGATGTGATCGTATTCTTTGCTCAGCTTGGTGTGCGGTACCGCAACCAGTTTCGCATCTTCACCGGATTCGTCGGTCATTTTCAGAACGCCAACCGGACGGCAGCGGATCACTGAACCTGGCTCCAGCGGGTACGGAGTCGGGACCAGAACGTCAACCGGATCGCCATCCAGAGACAGGGTGTGGTTGATGTAACCGTAGTTGCACGGATAGAACATCGCGGTGGACATGAAGCGGTCAACGAACAGGGCGCCGCTCTCTTTGTCAACTTCGTATTTGATCGGATCTGCGTTGGCAGGGATCTCGATAACAACGTAGATATCTTCCGGCAGGTCTTTACCGGCAGGGACGTTGAGTAAGCTCATGTCTGTTTCCTTTAAATAAGCTATGGCAAACAAGTGGCGGGTATTATAGCCAACTCGCGCAGAATGTCTCCGCTTGTTTTCGCTTTCTCTACTCCCATTTTCTTCTTTTTGCTCCTCTCTGGTGACAGAAAAATCCATATCTTCAGCCGCATTTTTCATAGTGATATGAAAGCGATTACAAACTTGTGATTAACGTTTTATTTACTTTTTTGAAGTGTGATGTAACGCAATCCGTTACATGCTCAATTGTCTATAGTTTTTTCGCGACGGTTTATTAACCAACAATAATCACCCTACGAGGACGCACTTATGTGGAAGCGCTTACTTATAGTCACAGCAGTTTCGGCAGCCATGTCGTCTATGGCAATAGCAGCCCCTTTAACCGTAGGATTTTCGCAGGTTGGCTCTGAATCCGGCTGGCGCGCCGCAGAAACCAACGTGGCGAAAAGCGAGGCCGAAAAACGCGGAATTACGCTGAAAATCGCTGACGGCCAGCAAAAGCAGGAAAACCAGATTAAAGCAGTCCGTTCATTTGTTGCCCAGGGCGTCGATGCCATCTTTATTGCGCCGGTCGTGGCAACAGGTTGGGAGCCGGTGTTAAAAGAGGCCAAAGATGCCGATATTCCGGTCTTTTTGCTTGATCGTTCCATCGATGTAAAAGACAAATCTCTCTATATGACTACCGTCACCGCCGATAACGTGCTGGAAGGCAAATTGATCGGCGACTGGCTAATTAAAGAGGTGAACGGCAAGCCGTGTAACGTCGTTGAGTTACAAGGGACCGTTGGTGCCAGCGTGGCGATCGATCGTAAGAAAGGGTTCGCTGAAGCCATCGCTAACGCGCCAAACATCAAAATTATCCGCTCTCAGTCCGGCGATTTCACCCGCAGTAAAGGGAAAGAAGTGATGGAGAGCTTTATCAAAGCGGAAAACAACGGCAAGAACATCTGCATGGTTTACGCCCACAACGATGACATGGCGATCGGCGCTATTCAGGCGATCAAAGAGGCTGGCCTGAAACCAGGCAAAGACATTCTGACGGGGTCAATCGACGGCGTACCGGATATCTACAAAGCGATGATTGATGGCGAAGCCAATGCCAGCGTCGAGCTGACGCCGAATATGGCAGGCCCGGCATTTGACGCGCTGGAGAAATTCAAAAAAGACGGCACGATGCCTGAGAAGCTGACCATTACCAAATCGATCCTCTATCTGCCGGATACCGCGAAAGAAGAGCTAGAGAAGAAGAAAAACATGGGCTACTAAGCCTTCATGAAACTGCCGGGGGCGCTGCGTTTGCCCGGCCTACATTAAGCTCTTTTGTAGGCCGGATAAGCGTAGCGCCATCCGGCGTGATGCAGGGGGAACCATGACCACCGACCAATACCAGGAAATCCTCCGTACAGAGGGCTTAAGCAAATTCTTTCCCGGCGTCAAAGCGCTGGATAACGTGGATTTCAGCCTGCGACGCGGCGAGATCATGGCATTGCTCGGCGAAAACGGGGCGGGGAAATCGACGCTGATCAAAGCGTTGACCGGTGTTTATCATGCCGATCGCGGCACGATTTGGCTCGAAGGCCAACCAGTCTCCCCCAAAAATACTGCCCATGCCCAGCAACTGGGGATTGGCACCGTGTACCAGGAAGTGAACCTGCTGCCCAATATGTCGGTAGCGGATAATTTGTTTATTGGCCGCGAACCGCGACGCTTTGGCCTGTTGCAGCGTAAACAGATGGAAAAGCGCGCGACGGAGCTGATGGCGTCGTACGGTTTTTCTCTTGATGTGCGCGAGCCTCTGAACCGCTTTTCCGTGGCAATGCAGCAGATCGTCGCCATTTGCCGGGCGATCGATCTCTCTGCGAAGGTGCTGATCCTCGATGAGCCTACCGCCAGCCTTGATACCCAGGAAGTTGAAATGCTGTTCGGCCTGATGCGGCATCTGCGCGATCGCGGCGTCAGTCTGATTTTCGTCACCCATTTCCTCGATCAGGTTTATCAGGTCAGCGATCGCATCACCGTTCTGCGTAACGGTGGCTTTGTGGGCTGTCGTGAAACTCGCGAACTGCCACAGATCGAACTGGTCAAAATGATGCTGGGTCGCGAACTGGATACCCATGCGCTACAGCGCGCGGGCCGCACGTTGCTGAGCGATAAACCGGTGGCGGCGTTTAGCGATTTTGGCAAGAAAGGCACTATTGCCCCGTTCGATCTGCAGGTGCGTCCTGGTGAGATCGTCGGTCTTGCCGGGCTGCTGGGATCCGGGCGGACGGAAACCGCGGAAGTGATTTTTGGCATTAAACCCGCCGACAGCGGCAGCGCACTGATCAAAGGTAAACCGCAGACCTTGCGATCGCCGCATCAGGCTTCGTGCCTGGGGATCGGTTTTTGCCCGGAGGATCGCAAAACGGATGGCATAATCGCCGCCGCCTCGGTACGCGAAAACATCATTCTGGCGTTGCAGGCGCAGCGCGGCTGGTTGCGCCCAATTCCCCGTAAAGAACAAAACGAGATTGCCGAGCGCTTTATTCGCCAGCTTGGTATTCGCACCCCTAACGCTGAACAGCCGATCGAATTTCTCTCCGGCGGCAATCAGCAAAAAGTCTTGTTGTCGCGCTGGTTACTGACCAAACCGCAGTTTCTGATCCTCGATGAACCCACGCGCGGGATCGATGTCGGCGCGCATGCCGAGATCATCCGCCTGATCGAAACGTTGTGCGCCGATGGATTGGCCCTGCTGGTTATCTCATCGGAACTGGAAGAACTGGTGGGCTATGCCGATCGGGTCATTATTATGCGCGATCGCAAACAGGTGGCCGAGATCCCACTGGCTGAATTGTCCGTCCCGGCGATCATGAACGCCATTGCGGCCTAAGGAGACTATGGTGATGCCTCAATCTCTCCCTCAATCCAATCCGCCTAAACGACGGCTTCATTGGCCCAAGGGGATGCCACAGCTGGTAGCGTTGTTGCTGGTACTGCTGGTGGACAGTCTGGTTGCGCCGCACTTCTATCAGGTGATTTTGCAGGATGGACGTTTGTTCGGTAGCCCGATTGATATTCTCAACCGCGCCGCACCCGTGGCGCTGTTGGCGATTGGTATGACGCTGGTGATTGCCACCGGCGGTATCGACCTTTCCGTGGGCGCCGTGATGGCCATTGCCGGGGCCACGACCGCGGCGATGACGGTGGCCGGGCACAGCCTGCCGGTGGTGCTGCTTGCCGCCTTAGGCTCCGGCATTCTGGCGGGATTGTGGAACGGAGTTTTGGTGGCCATCCTCAAGATCCAACCCTTCGTCGCCACGCTGATCCTGATGGTCGCCGGGCGCGGAGTGGCGCAGTTGATCACCTCCGGGCAGATCGTCACCTTCAACTCGCCTGAGCTTTCCTGGCTTGGCAGCGGCTCGCTGTTACTGTTCCCCACGCCGGTGATTATTGCGCTACTGACGCTGGTGGTGTTCTGGCTGCTGACGCGTAAAACGGCGCTGGGCATGTTTATTGAAGCGGTGGGTATCAACATTCGTGCGGCGAAAAATGCCGGGGTCAACACCCGCATTATCGTGATGCTCACCTATGTGCTGAGCGGCCTGTGTGCCGCTATCGCCGGGATCATTGTCACGGCGGATATTCGCGGCGCGGATGCGAATAACGCCGGATTATGGCTGGAGCTGGACGCTATTCTGGCGGTGGTCATTGGTGGCGGCTCGTTGATGGGCGGGCGTTTTAACCTGCTGCTGTCGGTGATCGGCGCGTTAATTATTCAGGGAATGAACACCGGTATTTTACTGTCGGGCTTCCAGCCGGAACTGAATCAGGTGGTCAAAGCCGTCGTGGTGTTGTGTGTGCTGGTTGTGCAGTCACAACGCTTTATCAGCCTGATAAAAGGAGTGCGTGGTCATGATAAAACGTAATTTACCGCTGATGATCACCCTCGGCGTGTTTGCGCTGGGCTACCTCTACTGTCTGACGCAATTTCCGGCTTTTGCTTCCACCCGGGTGATTTGCAATATCCTGACCGATAACGCTTTTTTAGGGATTATTGCCGTCGGCATGACCTTCGTAATCCTCTCTGGCGGGATCGACCTTTCCGTTGGCTCGGTAATCGCCTTTACCGGCGTATTTCTGGCAAAGGCGATTGGCTACTGGGGTATTTCTCCGTTACTGGCGTTCCCGCTGATTTTGCTGATGGGCTGCGCGTTTGGCGCGTTTATGGGATTGCTGATTGATGCGCTGAAGATCCCGGCGTTTATCATTACCCTGGCGGGAATGTTCTTTTTGCGCGGCGTTAGCTATCTGGTTTCTGAAGAGTCGATCCCAATTAACCATCCGGTTTATGACATGCTCTCCAGCCTGGCATGGAAAATCCCCGGCGGCGGCCGTCTGAGCGCGATGGGATTGCTGATGCTGGCGGTGGTGGTCATCGGCATCTTTCTGGCGCACCGTACGCGGTTCGGTAATCAGGTTTATGCGATTGGCGGCAACGCCACCTCTGCTAACTTGATGGGGATCTCCACTCGCAGCACCACCATCCGTATTTATATGTTGTCTACCGGTTTGGCTACGCTGGCTGGCATTGTTTTTTCCATTTACACCCAGGCCGGCTATGCGCTGGCGGGCGTCGGTGTCGAGCTGGATGCGATTGCCTCAGTCGTGATTGGCGGTACGCTGTTGAGCGGCGGAGTGGGTACGGTTTTAGGCGCCTTGTTTGGCGTGGCTATTCAGGGGCTGATCCAGACCTATATTAATTTTGACGGCACATTAAGTTCCTGGTGGACCAAGATCGCGATTGGTATTTTATTGTTTATTTTTATTGCCTTACAACGCGGTCTCACGGTGCTTTGGGAAAATCGTCAAAGCTCGCCGGTCACCCGCGTAAGCACGGCGACAACACCAAAGTAACATCATGATTTTTCACAAGACATTTAAATAGCTAAACTTTTTCCGGTTGTAGTCGATAGGTTCTGTACAGGTCTGTTTTAACCCTACAACCGGAAATATAACAATGCCAAAATCCCTTTCAATTCGATCAAGTTTGTTGGTGTTATTGTCTCTGCTGGCGTTTCTTCTTTTGCTGACCGGCGGAATGGGGCTATACGCCTCTACCCGCATTATTACTTCATTGATTTATCACGGTATTATGAGTGCAGCGATGCTGGCGGCCATCGCATTGCTGGCGGTTATTTGGTTTATGCTGCGAAATAAGTTTCTCAAACCGCTGGATAATATTGTTGAACAGCTGGAACGTCTGGCGACGGGAGATTTATCGTCGGTTGCTGCGCTGTCGGCCAGCGCCGAATTCAACCGCCTGAACGCAGCGATGGATGACATGCGCCATGCGCTGGGCGACTCGGTGCAACGCGTGCGTGACGCCAGCTCGCAAATTGATATCGGTAGCCGTGAACTGACGGCCGGAAATCAGCATCTGGCGCAGCGCACTGAATCGACAGCCACGTCGCTGGAACAAACCGCCGCCAGCATGGAGGAGTTAACGGCAACCGTGAAACAGAATGCGGACAACGCCGAACAGGCGCACCAGTTGGCAAAATCGGTATCGGATACCGCCGATCGCGGCAGCGAGATGGTGTGCTATGTGATCGAGAAAATGCGCGATATTGCCGGCAGTTCCAGCCGCATTGCCGACATTCTTAGCGTGATTGACGGCATTGCATTTCAGACCAATATTCTGGCGCTCAATGCCTCCGTTGAAGCGGCGCGGGCCGGTGAGCAAGGACGGGGTTTTGCGGTTGTCGCAGGTGAAGTACGTAATCTGGCCAGCCGCAGCGCCGAAGCGGCAAAAGAGATCCGCGCGTTAATCAGCGATTCGCACACCCATGTCGGTGAAGGCAGTGAGCTGGCGCAGCAGGCGGGTGAAACCATGGATGAAATTGCCACTGAAGTGATGCGCATGACTAAGCTGATGCGTGAAATCGCCAGCGCGTCCCAGGAACAGAGTCGCGGCATAGAGCAGGTGAATATCGCGGTGATGCAGATGGATGAAACGGCGCAGCAAAATGCGGCACTGGTACAGCAGTCTTCAGCGGCTACCCGCTCGTTGGAAGAGCAGTCACATGCGCTGCTGGAGGCGATGGCGGCGTTTAAGCTACAGACAGTGTAACCGAACGTAGGCCTGATAAGGCGAAGCCGCCATCAGTCAATGAATTGCCGGATGGCAACGCTGCGCGTTTTATCCGGCCTACGTCCGTACGATCAAGACAATTACGCGTCCGGGAACTCGCGGATAAAGCGTTCTACATCTTCAACCATATGGTCGTTGCCCACGAAGAAGGAGCGGCGCTGGTGCAGGCTTTCCGGAATGATATCCAGAATACGCTCTTTACCATCGCTGGCTTTGCCGCCCGCCTGCTCGGCCAGGAAGGCCATCGGGTTGCATTCGTACAGCAGACGCAGTTTCCCTTGCGGGTGGCTGGCGGTGCTTGGGTACAGGTAGATCCCGCCTTTGAGCAGATTGCGATGGAAATCCGCAACCAGAGAGCCAATGTAGCGCGAGGTGTACGGGCGCTGGGTTGACTTATCTTCTTCCTGACAGAATTTAATGTACTTCTTCACGCCATTCGGGAATTTGATGTAGTTGCCTTCGTTAATGGAGTACGTGCTGCCTTTCGCCGGGAAGCGCATACGTTCCTGGCTGAGGCAGAATACGCCCAGAGAAGGATCGTAGGTAAAAGCGTGTACGCCACAGCCGGTGGTATATACCAGCATGGTGGAAGAACCATAAACAACGTAGCCCGCAGCAACCTGCTTGTTGCCCGGCTGCAGGAAATCCTCTTCCGTAACCGGTGTGCCGACTGGGGTTACGCGGCGATAAATAGAGAAAATCGTACCGACAGAGACGTTAACATCGATGTTGGATGAGCCATCCAGCGGATCCATTAGCACAACATATTTTGCGTGTTCGCAGCCTTCGAAGACGACGATTTCATCTTCTTCTTCCGAGGCAATGCCCGCCACAATGTCGCGCGCCTTCAGTGCAGCTTTCAGTTTTTCGTTCGCGAACAGATCGAGTTTCTGCTGAACCTCTCCCTGCACGTTCTCAGCACCGCTGGCACCCAGGATATCGACCAGACCGGCCTTGTTGATATCGCGGTGGATGATCTTGGCGCCCAGCTTTATTGCCGACAACAAAGCAGTGAGTTCACCGGTAGCATGAGAAAACTCGTGCTGCTTTTCGACAATAAATTCACCTAACGTTTTCATAACACTTTCCCTGCAATTTATGTGGAGTAAAGCGACCGCAACAATATTAACAAATATTTCCATTGTTGCGCTTAGGTGAATCGCGCCAGCAAACTACGGAATATCCTGAAATGCGTTTCTCACTTGCCGGACATGTGCGTAAAATGGCCCCCAGATTAAAAAAGGATAGTGACGTATGCGCATTCATATTTTGGGAATTTGTGGCACTTTCATGGGCGGTCTGGCGATGCTCGCGCGCTCGCTTGGTCATGAAGTAACCGGTTCGGACGCCAATGTGTATCCGCCGATGAGTACCTTACTTGAGAAGCAAGGCATTGATTTGATTCAGGGGTACGATGCCAGCCAGCTCGACCCGCAGCCGGACCTGGTGATCATTGGCAACGCCATGACCCGTGGTAATCCCTGCGTGGAAGCGGTGCTTGAGAAGAACATTCCGTACATGTCTGGCCCGCAGTGGCTGCATGACTTTGTCTTGCGCGATCGCTGGGTACTGGCGGTTGCGGGGACGCACGGCAAAACCACCACTGCCGGAATGGCGACCTGGATCCTTGAAGCCTGCGGCTATAAGCCAGGCTTTGTGATCGGTGGCGTTCCGGGCAACTTTGAGGTTTCTGCGCGTCTGGGCGAAAGCGACTTCTTCGTGATTGAGGCGGATGAGTACGACTGCGCCTTCTTCGATAAGCGTTCTAAATTCGTGCATTACTGCCCGCGCACGCTGATCCTCAACAATCTTGAGTTCGATCACGCGGACATCTTTGACGATCTGAAAGCTATTCAGAAACAGTTCCATCACCTGGTGCGTATCGTGCCGGGCCAGGGACGCATCATCTACCCGGAAAACGACATCAATCTGAAACAGACGATGGCGATGGGCTGCTGGAGCGAACAAGAGCTGGTGGGCGAACAAGGCCACTGGCAGGCGAAAAAACTCACTACCGATGCCTCCGAGTGGGAAGTGTGGCTGGACGGTGAAAACGTTGGCGTAGTGAAGTGGGGGCTGGTTGGCGAACATAACATGCACAACGGTCTGATGGCGATTGCGGCTGCCCGTCATGTTGGCGTAGTGCCTGCCGACGCGGCGAATGCGCTGGGCTCATTCATCAACGCCCGTCGTCGTCTTGAACTGCGCGGCGAAGCGAACGGCGTGACGGTGTATGACGATTTTGCTCATCACCCGACGGCGATTCTGGCAACGCTTGCTGCACTGCGCGGTAAAGTGGGCGGCACTGCGCGCATTATCGCGGTCCTGGAACCTCGCTCGAACACCATGAAAATGGGCCTGTGCAAAGATGACCTGGCGCCATCGTTAGGTCGTGCGGACGAAGTGTTCCTGCTGCAACCGCCGCACATTCCGTGGCAGGTAGCAGAAGTCGCTGAAGCCTGCGTACAGCCTGCGCACTGGAGCGGCGATGTGGATGCGCTGGCAGATATGGTGGTGAAAACCGCACAGCCAGGCGATCACATCCTGGTGATGAGCAACGGCGGGTTTGGCGGCATTCATCAGAAACTGCTGGATGGCCTGGCGAAGAAAGCTCAGGCAGAAGAAGAGTAAAAAAATGCCCGGTGGCGCTATGCTTACCGGGCCTACGATGCGTTGTAGGCCGGATAAGGTGTTTGTACCGCCATCCGGCACTTTCGGCAGACGAAGAGGTTACGCCTCGTTTTCCGCCAGTTCACGCAGGTACTGGAAAATCTGACGCGCTGATTTCGGCGGCTTGTTGCCCGCTTTTTCTTTCCTGGCGTTACGCACCAGCGAACGCAGTTGCTGACGATCGGCATCAGGCCACAGGTTCATCACTTCTTCGATGGCTTCATCGCTACCGTCAACCATACGGTCACGCAGTTGCTCCAGCTTATGGAAGACAACGACCTGCTGGTTGTGGCGGTTTTTCAGCTTGTCCAGCGCCTGACGGATAGGATCAACATCGCGCTGGCGCAACATTTTGCCAATCAGCTGCAGCTGGCGGCGGCGACCTTCCATCTTAATGCGCTGGGCCAGCTCAATGGCGGCACGTAAATCCGCGTCGAGCGGGATTTTATCCAGCGCGTTTTTCCCCAGTTCTACCAGTTCCACACCCAGGCGTTTTAACTCCTCGGCGTCACGTTTTATTTCACTTTTACTGACCCAGATAATTTCATCGTCTTCGTCTTCGATGTCATCACCGGGAACGTCGTCGAGCCAGTCTTCGGGCTGCTTAGTCATGTCAGGCTCCTTAAAAAAAGAGGCTAATGTTACCAGTTAAGATGCGCACTGAAAAACGGTTCTCTGTTAGACTTCAGAGAAACTCTCTCTACATTATGGCATTTGCGATGAAAGTAATCTCACAAGTTGAAGCGCAGCGTAAGATTCTGGAAGAAGCGGTCTCGACGGCTCTGGAATTAGCGTCAGGTAAGTCGGATGGCGCGGAAGTCGCTGTTAGCAAGACCACGGGTATTAGCGTCAGCACCCGTTATGGTGAAGTGGAGAACGTAGAATTCAATAGCGATGGCGCGCTGGGGATTACGGTTTATCACCAGAACCGTAAGGGCAGCGCATCCTCCACCGATTTAAGTCCGCAGGCGATTGCCCGTACCGTCCAGGCCGCGCTGGATATTGCACGCTACACTTCGCCGGATCCGTGCGCGGGCGTGGCAGATAAAGAACTGCTGGCCTTTGATGCGCCCGATTTGGACCTGTTCCACCCCGCGGACGTTTCCCCTGATGAAGCCATCGAACTGGCTGCTCGTGCTGAACAAGCGGCGCTGCAGGCTGATAAGCGTATCACCAATACCGAAGGCGGCAGTTTTAACAGCCACTATGGCATCAAAGTGTTTGGCAACAGCCATGGCATGCTGCAGGGCTACTGCTCCACGCGTCATTCCCTTTCCAGCTGCGTGATCGCGGAAGAAAATGGCGATATGGAGCGTGATTACGCTTACACCATTGGCCGGGCGATGGGCGATCTGCAAACGCCGGAATGGGTAGGGGCAGACTGCGCGCGCCGTACCTTATCTCGCCTGTCTCCGCGTAAGCTTTCCACCATGAAAGCGCCGGTCATTTTCGCCAATGAAGTGGCGACTGGACTGTTCGGACACCTGGTCGGCGCGATTGCTGGTGGCTCCGTATATCGCAAATCCACCTTCCTGCTGGACTCGCTGGGCAAACAAATTCTGCCGGAATGGTTGACCATTGAAGAGCATCCACATCTCCTGAAAGGGCTGGCCTCCTCGCCATTTGACAGCGAAGGCGTACGCACAGAGCGCCGTGACATTATTAAAGACGGCATTTTGACCCAGTGGCTGCTGACCAACTACTCTGCCCGTAAGCTGGGGGTGAAGAGCACCGGTCATGCGGGCGGGATTCACAACTGGCGTATTCCTGGACAAGGTCTAAGCTTCGAGCAGATGCTCAAAGAGATGGGCACGGGCCTGGTGGTGACTGAGCTGATGGGGCAGGGCGTAAGCGGCATTACCGGCGATTACTCGCGTGGCGCGGCGGGCTTCTGGGTCGAAAACGGCGAAATTCAGTACCCGGTGAGTGAAATTACCATCGCCGGCAACTTAAAAGAGATGTGGCGTAATATCGTCACCGTCGGCAACGATATTGAAACGCGCAGTAATATTCAGTGTGGTTCAGTCCTGTTGCCGGAGATGAAGATCGCCGGGCAATAATACCCGTCATACTTCAAGCTGTGGCGTGAATTATTGAGGGTATCTGGCGTTTGTTTATTTTTGAATAATAAAAAAGGAAGTGAGCAATGCGTAAACACCTGTTAGCGATCGTCGCAGCTTCAACGCTGGTTCTTGGTTCTTCTGCATTTGCAGCCGATCTTGAAGACGATATGGGGATCCTCAACGACAACCTGAAAATCGTCGAAAAAACGGATAATGCGACTGAGCTGAAAGACGCGTTAACCAAAATGCGTGCAGCCGCGCTGGACGCGCAAAAGGGAACGCCGCCGAAGCTGGAAAACAAATCCCCGGACAGCCCGGAGATGAAGGATTTCCGCCACGGCTTTGACACGCTGATCGGTCAGATCGACGGCGCGTTGAAGCTGGCGAACGAAGGTAAAGTCAAAGAGGCGAAAGCCGTTGCGGAAGACCTGAAAAAAACACGCAACGAAAACCACAAGAAGTTCCGTTAATCTGCTCTATCCGGCCTGCATAATCGTAGGCCGGATAAGACGCCAAAGGCTATCCCCGTCACATTTTTTCAACTTTAGAGTTAGGGAAATCATTCGCCGAACCGGCTGTTTTCTGCTCATCTCTTGCGATACCCGTCACAATTTCCCGCCACTAAAGCGCAAATATCGCCTTTTCTGCGGCATAGATCACTATCGCTGCGCCTCTTTCCACTTCGAAGTGGAAAACAACTCGCTACAAACTTTTAACCCCCACCGCTAATTTACCCTCAGAGCCATTAGCGGGGTAAGACGAGTGAATAACGGAGCTGTAATGAATGACATGGGGGAATCGGTTGAACTGGCCGACCGCATGCTGGCGCAGGTGTATGCCTTGCTGCGTGAACGCCACATTATTCCCAACGCCGTACAGGAACAGATGCTGACATCGCATGTTCGCGCTATGGCGCACCGCTCGGTAACGGGTGAACCCTTACCAGAAGTCGATGCCAGCTTGTTCGATGAAATATCTGCCGAATCAATGGCGCTTGCCCGCGACGTGGTCGCTGAGTTTGGCAATCTTCCTGAGGAAGAGGCCTGGCTGCTGTCGGTGCACTTCGAAGTCGCGAAAGACAACCTGTAAGGAGCAAAAGATGGAACAAATTACCGTAGTGATTGGCGATCGTCTGGGTAAAGGCCAGAAAGTGGCGGCAGGCGTTGAGAAAGCGGGTGGCCGAGCGGTCGTGGTGCCGGGTGTGGCGGCAGATATGAAGCTGGGCGATGTGATGAAAGCGGAAAATGCCACCTTTGGCATCTCGTTTTGCGGCAGCGGCGGGGCGGGCGCGATTACCGCGCAAACCAAATATGGCTACAAGGCGAAATATGGTATGCGCTCGGTCGATGAAGGGGTAACCGCCATCAATGAAGGCTGCAACGTGCTGGGGTTCGGTTTTATGGACAAAGAAGAACTCGGTGAGCGCCTGGTACAGGCGTGGCAAAAGAAATACGGCGCTTAAGCATGAAAGAGCAATTCACCACCACGGTGAGAGTCACGGGCAAGGGGGAGGCCAAAGCGCGCGCCTTTGCCGATGCTCTGAACCACGTTCAGGCTGCGGTGATGAAAGCGTCCCCGCATATCTTACTGCGTATTGAGCCACAGGATGTGCAGGTTGTTCAAGCGCGTGAAACGGTGCGCAAAGAGGCGTTTTTGTTCCTCTTCCTGCGCCGGGAAAGACGCACCTTCAGCGTGGAGCTGGACGTGACCGTCAACGTGACTGCCATCAATCTCGACAAGGTGGATTTCGTTACGCAACGCTGATTCTTTATTAAAAGGCATAATTATGTTCCTGATAATATTAATAAAATCGCTCATCATCGGCGGCCTGGTTGGCGTCGGTGTCGGCGCTGGGGCTGCACGCATGTTTCATGCGCCGACCACTCAAGGGATGGGCGCGTTTCGTACTCTGGGAGAACTGAATTCCTGTGAAGGGGATCCGGCTTCTCACTTCTCGTTCGGCCTGGGCTTTTTCTTTAACGCCTGGGCTTCTTCCGTTGCCGCAGGGGCGTTCACGCAGGACGTCGACCATCGCATCATCCCCAACTGGGGCGCCGCCGCGCTGATGATTAAAAATCGCAACGTTGGTGAAACGCTGCATGATCCTAAGCGCATGGCGATTGCCTGCGGTGTTATCGGCATGATTGTCGTGACCTTCCTGAACCTCACCGCGTCATCCGTACCGGAAGCGCTACAGGTTACTGCCGTTAAGGTGCTGGTGCCCGCGGCAAACCTGCTGGTCAACACCGTGATGCCAGTGATTTTCTGGCTGGCAGCGATTGATGCCGGCAAGAAATCCGGCTTCTGGGCTACCGTTTTTGGCGGCGCGGCGCAGTTAATTATGGGCAACGCCGTCCCGGGTCTGGTGCTTGGCATTTTGATCGGCAAAGGTGTTGAAGAGAGCGGCTGGAACCACGTGACGAAAGTGATGATGGTGGCTATCGTCGCGCTGTTCGTCCTGAGCGGCTTCTTCCGCGGCTTCGACATGAAGATGATCGAATCCTTCCATCTGACCGTGCCTGACTGGTTGGAACTTATCCACAACTCGCTCAGCGGTAAATAACGGAGGCCATCATGGAACAGAATAAAGGTTTTTGGTTCGCTGACTGGTCGTTCCCGATCTTCGTTGGCCTGCTCTCATCCGGCGTGTTTGCCGGAACGCACATGTACTACCTGTACGGTATCGGCGCATTCAACGAAGTGGCGTTCGTGGCGATGTTGAAAGCGGGAATGGACACCGGCTCCTACGGGGCGGTAGCGGCATTTGGCGCCAGCTTCCTGTTTGCCCGCATCATTGAAGGTTCGCTGGTGGGGATTCTGGATATCGGCGGGGCGATCCAGACCGGGGTCGGGTTAGGCGTTCCGGCGCTGCTGTTGGGCGCGGGCATTATCTTCCCGGTCGCCAACTTCGCTGCCTCGCTGGTCACCGGCCTAGTGATTGGTCTGGCGATTGGCTACATCATCATTCTGGCGCGTAAGTTCACCATCAATCAGAGCGACTCAACCTACGGAGCGGACGTGATGATGGGGGCCGGTAACGCTTCTGGCCGCTTCCTCGGTCCCTTGATTATCCTCAGTGCGATGACGGCCTCCATTCCGATTGGCGTCGGTTCACTGCTGGGTGCGCTGCTGTTTTATATCTGGCAAAAACCGATCACCGGCGGGGCGATTCTCGGCGCGATGATCCTCGGTTCCATCTTCCCGATTGCCATTAGCTAACGGTTGATTTGTAGGCCGGATAAAGCGGTTACGCCGCCATCCGGCAAAGGAGAGAACGATGTTTGACTTACTCCTGCGCCATGCGCGTCTGGTCGATGACACGCTGACTAATATTGCCCTTCAGGGTGGCAAAATCGCGGCGTTGGGTGACGTTGATGGTCCGGCGCTGAAAACCATTGACCTGCGCGGCGAATGTTACGTTAGCGCGGGCTGGATTGATTCTCACGTTCACTGCTACCCGAAATCG
Source organism: Citrobacter sp. wls714 (assembly GCF_005281025.1). Classification (NCBI taxonomy): domain Bacteria; kingdom Pseudomonadati; phylum Pseudomonadota; class Gammaproteobacteria; order Enterobacterales; family Enterobacteriaceae; genus Citrobacter; species Citrobacter sp. wls714. The sequence continues at coordinate 102,476 of NZ_SZWZ01000028.1, forward strand.
CCGATTTACCATGACGAACCGGACAGTGTGGGTGTTGCCACTGGCGTTACCACCGTGGTGGATGCCGGTAGCACAGGCGCTGATGATATTGACGATTTTTATACGCTGACTCGTGATGCGGCCACCGAGGTTTATGCGCTGCTGAATGTTTCACGCGTTGGGCTGATCGCCCAAAACGAGCTGGCTAACATGGCCAATATTGACGCCGATGCGGTGCGGCAGGCGGTGAAACGTCACCCGGACTTTATCGTCGGCCTGAAGGCGCGCATGAGCAGCAGCGTGGTAGGGGTTAACGGCATCACGCCGCTGGAGCGCGCCAAAGCGATGCAGGCGCAGAACGGTGGCCTGCCGCTGATGGTGCATATCGGCAACAACCCGCCGGATCTGGATGAGATCGCCGAGCGCCTGAGCGCAGGCGACATCATTACCCACTGCTACAACGGTAAGCCGAACCGCATTCTGACGCCGCAAGGTGAGTTGCGGGCATCAGTGACGCGGGCGATTTCACGCGGCGTGCGTCTGGACGTTGGGCATGGCACCGCCAGCCTGAGCTTTGCAGTGGCGAAACGCGCCATCAGCCTGGGTATTTTGCCGCACACCATCAGCTCCGATATTTATTGTCGCAACCGTATTAGCGGCCCGGTGTATTCCCTGGCGAATGTGATGTCGAAATTTCTTGCCATTGGCATGTCGCTTCCGCAGGTCATTGAATGCGTTACCGCCCATGCTGCCAATGGTCTGCGCCTGAAACAGAAGGGGCGACTGCAGGTCGGTCTGGATGCCGATTTAACCCTCTTTACGCTTAAGCGCCAGCCAACCGTGCTGGTAGATGCAGAAAACGACAGCCTGCAGGCTGAACAACTGCTGGTGCCGCTTGCCGCAATACGTGCGGGCAAGGGCTATATGACCGAACAAGGGAGCGCGGAACATGCCTTCGATTTTTGAGAAATACAAATTAAAACAGGTGATTAACACATCAGGTCGCATGACGGCACTCGGTGTGTCTACGCCGCGACCCGAAGTGGTTGAGGCCGCAATAGCCGGGATGAACCAATACTTTGAGATGAAAGACCTGGTGAATAAAACCGGTGACTACATCGCGAAATTGCTGGAAGTGGAAGGGGCAACAGTTGTCTCCTGCGCTTCAGCCGGGATCGCCCAGTCGGTCGCGGCTGTGCTGGTTAAAGACAGCGACTGGCTGCTGGAGAACCTGCACGTTACGCCCATCGACAACAACGAAATCGTGTTGCCCAGAGGTCACAACGTCAACTTTGGCGCGCCGGTGGGCACCATGGTAGCGCTTGGCGGCGGCAAGGTCGTAGAAGCCGGTTATGCCAACGAATGTTCCGCAGCGCAGTTAGCGGCAGCCATCACACCGCGCACCGCGGCCATTCTGTATATCAAATCTCACCACTGCGTACAGAAAAGTATGCTCAGCGTGGAGCAGGCTGCGGTGGTGGCGCGCACGCATAATCTACCGCTGATTGTGGACGCGGCGGCGGAAGAAGATTTGCAGTGCTACTACCGCGTGGGCGCAGATCTCGTTATCTATAGCGGTGCGAAGGCAATTGAAGGGCCAACCAGCGGTCTGGTGATCGGTAAAACTCAATACGTTGAGTGGGTAAAACGTCAAACGGCGGGTATTGGCCGGGCAATGAAAGTGGGTAAAGAGGGAATACTTGGCCTGACCTGCGCTATTGAACTGTACCTCAACGCGCAGAAAGAGAGCGGTGCGGAAATGGTCGAGAAAATGACGCCGTTTATTAATAACTTGAATCAGCTTCACGGCGTAAGCGCCCGCGTGGTGTGGGACAGTGCAGGGCGCGACATCGCGCGTACGGAAATTAAGTTTGACGAAGCGGTAACCGGGATCGCCACTGGCGAACTGGTCGACGCGCTGAAGCAAGGGGAGTACGCGATTTACTTCCGTGGTTACAAAGCCAACGAAGGCATTATCGAAGCCGATGTGCGCAGCGTCGATCGCGCGCAGCTGGAGATTGTGGCCCGTCGAATTGGTGAAGTGATTTCGCAGGAGAAAAAAGCATGAAACTGATCCCTAACTTTTATCGCGACCGCGTCTGCCTGAACGTACTGGCAGGCTCCAAAGAAAATGCCCAGGAGATTTACGAGGCGGCGGAAGGGCACGTGCTGGTTGGCGTATTGTCAAAAAATTACCCGGATGTCGCAAGCGCGGTAACGGATATGCGTGAATACGCGGCGCTTATCGACAATGCGCTCTCCGTGGGGCTGGGGGCGGGCGATCCTAACCAGTCGGCGATGGTCAGTGAAATTTCCCGTCAGGTGCAGCCCCAGCATGTCAATCAGGTCTTTACCGGCGTGGCGACCAGTCGTGCGCTGCTGGGCCAGCAGGACACGGTGGTCAACGGTCTGGTTTCACCAACCGGTACGCCGGGGCTGGTAAAGATTTCCACCGGTCCGCTAAGCAGCAAAGCACCGGACGGCATTGTGCCGGTAGAAACCGCCATTGCGCTGCTCAAAGATATGGGCGGCAGCTCAATTAAATACTTCCCGATGGGCGGCCTGCAATGCCGTGACGAATACATCGCGGTCGCCCAGGCCTGCGCGCGTCATGACTTCTGGCTGGAGCCAACGGGCGGGATCGATCTGGATAATTTCAGTGAAATCCTGCAGATCGCCCTCGATGCCGGAGTGAGCAAAATCATTCCTCACATCTATAGTTCGATTATTGATAAGGTGAGTGGTAATACCCGTCCGGACGACGTACGCCAACTGATGGCGATGACCCGGGCCTGCGTAGGCTAATTGACTGATGAGGAAACTGACGTGCGATTCCCCAACCAACGTTTAGCGCAGCTATTTGGCATGTTGCAAAACGAAGCGCTTCCACAGGACGAGCTGGCGCAGCGGTTGTCGGTTTCCACACGCACCGTACGGGCGGACATCACCGCGTTAAACGCACTGCTCACCCAGTATGGCGCGCAGTTTGTCCTCAGCCGGGGTAACGGTTATCAGCTCAAAATTGACGATCCGGCAAGTTTTCATGCCCTGCAGACGCAGCAGCCCGACACGTTGCTGCGTATCCCACGCACCAGCCAGGAACGGGTTCACTGGCTGATAGCTCGCTTTCTGACGTCGGCCTTTTCGCTGAAGCTGGAAGATTTGGCTGATGAATGGTTTATCAGCCGCGCGACGCTGCAAAACGATATGGCTGAGGTGCGCGAGCATCTGCAACGTTATCACCTGACGCTGGAAACGCGCCCCCGTCATGGCATGAAGCTGTTCGGCAGCGAGATGGCGATCCGCGCCTGTTTGACCGATCTGCTGTGGATGCTGGCACAGCAGGATCCGCAGCACCCATTGGTGACCGAAGAAGCATTGAACGCCGGGATCCCTGAGCAACTGCAACCCGTTTTGCAGGACATTTTTTCCCGTTTCCATATCCGCCTGACCGATGAGGGCGAGCTGTTTTTGCGTTTGTACTGCGCGGTGGCAGTACGGCGGATTAGCGAAGGGTATCCGCTACCGGAATTTGCCGCAGAGGAAGCCGATCAATCTGTATGCCTGGCCACGCGGGAAATCGCGGCGGTATTGCATCGGTTGGCGGATAAACCGCTCTCCATTTCTGAAGAGAACTGGCTGCAGGTGCATATTGCCGCCCGTCAGGTTCAGGAGATCGCCCCCAGTGCTATTAATGCGGATGATGACGAAGCGCTGGTTAATTACATCCTGCGGTTTATCAACAGCCAGTACAATTACAACCTGTTGAATGACAAACAGTTACATGCCGACCTGCTGACGCATATTAAAACGATGATCACCCGGGTGCGCTACCAGATAATGATCCCCAATCCGCTACTGGAAAATATTAAACAGCACTATCCGATGGCATGGGATATGACGCTGGCCGCCGTCTCGGGATGGGGCAAATATACGCCGTACACCATCAGTGAAAATGAGATTGGTTTCCTCGTCCTGCATATCGGTGTTGGGCTGGAGCGTAGTTACAACATTGGTTATCAAAGGCAACCGAAAGTTCTGCTGGTATGCGATGCCGGAAATGCGATGGCGCGGATGATTGAAGCGGTGCTGGCGCGTAAATATCCGCAGATAGAAATCGTCGATACCGTGACGCTGCGCGACTACGAACAGCGGGAAAGCATCAGCGAAGACTTCGTGATTTCGACCGCGCGAATCGGAGAAAAAGATAAGCCTGTGGTGATGATTGCGCCGTTCCCTACCGATTATCAACTGGAGCAGATTGGCAAACTGGTGCTGGTCGACAGAACCCGTCCGTGGATGCTGAACAAATTTTTCGATGCCGCCCATTTCCGCATTATCGATGGCCCAATGGATCAACAAACGTTGTTCAATACATTATGCCGTCAGTTGCAGGATGAAGGCTTTGTCGATGCGGAGTTTCTTGATTCGGTTGTCGAGCGTGAGGCCATCGTCAGCACTATGCTGGGTGACGGCATCGCCCTGCCGCACTCCCTCGGTCTGTTGGCTAAGAAAACGGTGGTCTACACCATCCTCGCCCCGCAGGGAATTGCCTGGGGCGATGAAACGGCGCACGTGATCTTCCTGCTCGCCATCAGCAAAAGCGAATACGAAGAAGCGATGGCTATCTACGATATTTTCGTCACTTTCCTGCGCGAACGCGCCATGACGCGGCTCTGCGCGTGCCGGAATTTCACCGAGTTCAAAACGGTCGCGATGGAGTGCGTGAGTCGTTTTTAAAGGCGGAAAACAGAATATTAACCGCCTGGAGATCAACGCAAATGATGCACGACCTGGTTGCTGCTACCGCGCCAGATAAGCGCCGGGTCTTTCAGGTCCTGCACAAATTTACCATCGACCAGCACGTTGATGAAATCGACCACCTGCATCTGTGCGGCGTTGAGTTCATCGAGCTTGTAGCCGGTCCACACCCAGATATCTTTCCCCGGACACTCAGCGTGAATACGCTGTACCAGTTGCAGGATATCCGGCACGTTTTGCGGATGCAGGGGATCGCCGCCCGACAGCGAGATCCCCTGACGGTGAATACGCGTGTCGTTCAGATCGGCAATGATCTTATCTTCCATCTCTTTGGTAAACGGCTCGCCGGAATTGAGCCGCCAGGTACTTTTGTTATAGCAACCGGGACATTCGTGCACGCACCCTGATACAAACAGGGTGCAGCGGGTTCCTGGGCCGTTGACGATGTCGACGGGATAGTATTGATGGTAGCGCATAGCGGGTGTCCAGAAAGCATGTAGGCCGGATAAGGTGCTTGCACCGCATCCGGCAACATTGTGATGCCTGATGACGACGCGATTGCGTCTTATCAGGCCTACGGCCTTTGCAAACGGATATTAACCGATCTGCCCATTGCCTAAATGCTTAACGCGGCGCTTCACTTCTTCCTGCTTGCCGGCGTTAAACGGACGTGCGTCCGGGCTGCCTAAATAACCGCACACGCGGCGGGTGACCGACACGCGCGCGGCGTCGTGGTTACCACATTTCGGGCAGGTGAAGCCTTTGCTGGTGCACTCGAACTCACCGGTAAAGCCGCACTCGTAGCACTCATCGATTGGCGTGTTGGTTCCGTAATACGGCACGTGCTGATAGCTGTAATCCCAAACATCTTCCAGCGCTTTCAGGTTGTGCTGAATATTCGGGTATTCGCCGTAGCAAATGAAGCCCCCGCTCGCCAGCGGCGGATATGGCGCTTCGAAATCGATCTTATCGTACGGGTTCACCTTCTTCTCCACGTCGAGGTGGAAGCTGTTGGTGTAGTAACCTTTGTCGGTTACGCCCGGCACCACGCCAAACTCGGCGGTATCCAGACGGCAGAAGCGGTCACACAGATTTTCACTCGGCGTGCTGTACAGGCTAAAGCCGTAGCCAGTCTCATCTTTCCATTGATCGACCGCCTGACGCAGACGTTCCACAATGGCGATACCTTTGGCGCGCAGCTGCTCGCTGTCATACACATGCTTGTCGCCAAACAGCGCGTTGATGGTTTCGTGAATACCGATGTAGCCCAGAGAGATAGATGCGCGACCGTTTTTAAAGATTTCAGACACGTCATCGTCCGCTTTCAGACGCACGCCGCAGGCACCTTCCATATACAGAATGGGTGCAACGCGGGCTTTTACGCCTTCCAGACGCGCGATACGGGTCATCAGTGCTTTACGCGCCAGTACCAGACGGTCGTCGAGCAGTTTCCAGAAGGTGGCTTCATCGCCATGGGCTTCCAGCGCGATACGCGGCAGGTTGAGGCTGATAACGCCGAGGTTGTTGCGACCATCGTGAACCTGTTCACCATTCTCGTTTTCCCACACGCCGAGGAAGCTGCGGCAGCCCATTGGTGTTTTGAACGAACCGGTGACTTTGACCACCTGATCGTAGTTCAGGATGTCCGGATACATACGCTTGCTCGCGCACTCCAGCGCCAGCTGCTTGATATCGTAGTTCGGATCGCCAAACTTGTGGTTCAGACCATCGCGAATCGCGAACACCAGTTTCGGGAACACCGCGGTTTTACGGTTTTTACCCAGGCCAGCAATGCGGTTACGCAGAATAGACTGCTGAATCAAACGCGATTCCCAACTGGTTCCCAGGCCAAAACCAAAGGTGACGAACGGCGTCTGACCGTTGGCGGTATGCAGGGTGTTCACTTCATATTCGAGGGACTGGAATGCGTCGTAGCACTCTTTCTCGGTACGGGAATGGGCATAACCGTCGGCGTCCGGGATCTGCCATTCTTCAGCGGTTTTACGATGTTTATTAAAGCTCTCGGTCACGAACGGCGCGAGAACCTCGTCAATACGGTTAATGGTGGTACCGCCATAAATATGGCTGGCAACCTGCGCGATGATTTGCGCGGTCACGGCGGTCGCGGTAGAGATGGATTTTGGCGGTTCAATCTCCGCGTTACCCATCTTAAAGCCCTGCGTCAGCATACCTTTCAGGTCGATCAGCATGCAGTTAAACATCGGGAAGAACGGCGAGTAGTCGAGATCGTGATAGTGAATATCACCACGCTCGTGCGCCTGAACGACATCACGCGGCAGCAGGTGCTGGCGCGCATAGTGTTTGGCGACGATACCGGCCAGCAGGTCGCGCTGGGTCGGGATCACTTTACTGTCTTTGTTGGCGTTTTCATTCAGCAGAGCAGAGTTGGTTTGCTCAACCAGACCACGAATTTCCTGGTTCAGACGGCCACGTTTTTCACGCTGGATATCACGGTCGTGGCGATATTCGATGTACGCACGGGCGAGTTGTTTGTACGGGCCAGACATCAGCTGGTTTTCTACCGCTGTCTGGATCTCGTTGATATCGACCTGGCTGCGCTCATTCATCAGGCTACTAACGACTTCTGCGACGGTGGCACAGTAATCTGCGTCATCGACTCCCGCTGCTTTAGCTGCACGCAGAATGGCTTCTTTGATGCGCTCTGATTTAAACGGCACTTTACAGCCATCTCGTTTCATCACATGCGGTGTCATGATCACTCCATATTTATAAGAACAGGTTATCCACAGAGGTTGGGGAAGCGGCCATGGCTTTATTCATCTCTATTGCCAATGACTTCCCGCAATCCTGACCCACGTTATCCACAATTCCACCGTGAAGCGGTGCATTGTAGTTGTAGCAATTATAGGCGATTAATACAACATATTGGGTCGGCGTGCATTTTAAGTTCTATATGTAGTGATTTGCATCAAGGATGTTTACGATTTTTTTGATGTAGCGCAAAGTAAAAATCGGAGCGTACAGATGACGGGCGCTACAGCCGATTGTAAATTACCCTTGGAAAATTCTGATTATTTATTCAGCAAAAACAGGAAGGTAAAGCTGGGCAGGTATCACACTGCCCAGTAAGGGTTATGATGATAACGACTGCATCCAATGGATACCCGCGTTAATGAAGGCCGCAAGGGCAACCAGACCCAGAATAAGAGGGACAAGGCGCTGACCTTTCACGCGACGTTCTGGCGCTTCCTGAGCAGGGGCAGTGCTGGGTGAGAGCAGCGTTAACACCTGTTCTACGGACGTGGCATTAAGAATGGCGTTTCGCATCTCATCCTCAACCAGCGACGAGGTAAGCTGGGTCAGCAATTGCATATGCGTGGTGCCGGCTTCATTTGGCGGAATCGCAAGCAGGAACACCAACCGTACAGGTTCAGGCCCTTCAAGACCCGGCCACAATATCGGCTCGGGAAAGAGGGCGACACAAAACGATGCCTTTACGACAGAGTCACATTTTCCATGAGGGACGGCCAGCTCTTCGCCCAGTGCCGTTGGTCCTTCCTTTTCTCGGCGGAGAACGCTGTCAATAAAATCCTCGTTATTAGTAATCAGTCCGCATTCAAACAGTGCCGAAGACATATGCCGAATAACTGCATCGGGAGAAGTGTGCGGTGGATCGATAAAAATTAATTCAGAGCGAGTAAGTGCCGACAGTTCCATATTATTCCTCCGGTTGCGTCGCGGTACGGATCCATACTGTTTGCCAGCCGGTTAGCAGGCAAGCGCCGTTAAAGGGTGTCCCCATCAGAAGATCTGTTCCTTCGGTGGGCAAAGAAAGTGGTTGTGTGATTGCAGTGAGATTGACAACACAGTACAGGGTTTCTCCCCCCATCTGGCGTTTGACACCAAACAGTGCGTCTGGCAGTTCAAGGACTTGCTGAGACGATGATGGTGAGAAAGCGGGATGCTGTTTACGTACCCGAAGTAATCTCGACAGCGCAGCATAGATCTTCGCTTGTCGGGATTCAGGGGTGACTAATGCCTGATGCGTGGCGGCGAAATCCAGCTTTTCACGGTTAATGCGACGATTTAGCCCTGATGTATTAAGCCCGTGCAGATCGTTTTCACTACCAAGAAGACTGTGGTAGTAAATTGCAGGTACGCCCCGCAGCATAAAGAGGATGGCGTGAGCGGCGGCGAACCTGGCGACCTGTCTGTCAGTAGCCTCCCCCGGTTCGCTTAATGCACTCAGGAAGTTTATATTCATTTCATAAGGTGACTGGCTGCCGTCAGGATTGGTACGCCAGGAAATACGCCCTTGCTTGCGTTCTACTTCATTGACCAGAAACGTTTTTTCTTCCGTAGAGAGGATATTTTCAACGGGTCTCAATCCAATGCCGTCGTGGCTGGCGAGAAAATTGAAAAAGGTGGTGTTGTCTGGAAACGTTTCCTGTTCCAGGCTTTGCGCCCACTGACGTAGCCAACGCGCATTGCCGCGCAGGAAAGCGTGTAACGTCAGAGGGGGTAACGGGAACTGATACACCATGTGAGCCTCATCCCCTGAACCCAGATAGCTGATATTTTCCTGATGTGGCACATTGGTTTCGGTAATCAACAGGCAGTCAGGCCAGTTCTCTTCCAGAATCGCTCGCCAGAGTTTTATGATCAGATGGGTCTGCGGCAGGTGAATACAGCTGCTGTTGCTTTCCTTCCACAGGAAGCCTACGGCATCGAGTCGAATCGCCTGGGCGCCGCGTGAGGCATACTCCAGCATAATATCAATGCTTTCCAATAAAACGTCAGATTCACGAAAATTGAGATCGATCTGATCGGCGCTGAATGTCGTCCAGATGTGTGACGTTTCCCCTGTCGATCGCTTGAAGGGGGTAAGCAACGGCAGCGTCCGTGGGCGGGTTACCAGATGATAATCCTCATCCGGATCGGCGTTGATAAAGTAGTTCTGGTAGCGAGGCTCGCCGCGAAGATAGCCCTGAAACCAACGGCTTTGCTGTGAAATATGGTTAATCACAAAATCGAACATCAAATTAAAATCGCCAGCCAGTGCCGCAATATCTGACCATTGCCCAAGATTGGGATCAATCTGCCGGTAATCCACCACGCTGAAACCATCATCGGAGGACCAGGGGAACATAGGTAACAGATGGATATCGCTGATCGTCCCTTTTAACCACAGTTTTGCAAACTGGTGGAGAATCGACAGAGGATTTTCCCCTTGCGCGCAGATGCTATCACCATAGGCGATCATCCAGATGCGGCTCTGATCTAACGGTACTGCCGTTTGTGTTTTGGGTTTCCAGTATTGGATAAGTTGCTCAATTTTTGCCGCGATTGCCTGATGATCAGCTTGCGGATAGAGCTGCGCCAGCGTCTCGCGGATAAATGTTTCACGCGGGGAATTATTCATACTTTTACGTGACGCTCCGGTTGTGGGAGAAGGAAATCGCAGGTGGCGAACGGTGCAATTTCATGGCAGTGTTCAACGGGTTCTTCCAGATAGTTAATCTGTGACATCTCTTGCAGAAATGGCGGAAGCTCAACCGGATGCTCTCCGGCATTGAAAACACGTAGGATCGTGCCATTTACCGTCTGGGCGTGGGGGAGCGCCGAAAGAATGAGCGGCTCTGGAAGCGACAGCAGGCTGAAGGTTTCTGGAAGTGAACGCGGTGTAAAATTGAGCGTGAAGCGTTCCAGGCGGTTATCCAGTGTGTTCAATTTCTGATTCTGCCAATTGAATGGCTGGCGTAGCACTCGGGTTTCCAGGCGACGTAATGTCAAATGGTCGGCGCGTTCGGCGAGAGACAACGTCAGGCTAAAATGCAGAGGCTTGTGTAACTGAGCTTCTGGCGTGTAAATGACAGTGTTATTGATTCCGGAAGCGCGCCCAGGACGCCAGGCCAGATCGTCACGCCCTAAAACGCCTGTCGATTTGAAGAGCGTCAGCGCAAGCTGCGAGGTCCCGTTTTGCAGGATCTGAAATTCCTTCATGCCCAGGCTGTTAACGATCAGCGCCTTGTTGTTTTCCGCAATGGCAATAATTCCCTCACTGGTTTCAATATCGACGGGCTTCTCGCGATAATGTTGCCGCCAGTCAGCGGGGGCATCGGCCACGGGTCGGTGAATAATGCCGAAAGGCTGTGAGGCTATTGATTCACGGGTGTGAATATCGCTGTTGATCAGCAGACGCAGACGGTGGTCGCAAACCTTGTTTTCCACATGAGCATCAATGAAAAGTTGGGCTTCACCTTGGCGTAGCTCGCATACAATCTGTACCGGACAATCTTGTGTTGCACGTTGGCTTAATGAAGAAGGCAGACTGAGAGTGATTCCTAGCGTTAAACGCTCGACATGCTGACTTTTTTCACAAGCGAGGAGCGAAAAATTATTGAACTGGTTGGGGATATCGCCCTCCAGTGGCGAAAAATCATAACTGTCGCCAGCATCTGCACAGTCTTCAAACGCTAGCAGATCAGCAATTACCCTACCGCTGCGTTTATCCTCAAACGTCAGCGTTCCACCACCCAGGGTTAGCCGATAATGCTCATTCTCAATATGGCTTTCAGCACAAGAGCGGAGCGTAGAGACTGCGTGCTCACTCTCGCGAACGGCAATATTGATGTAACCCAGCGCGGGCAACTGTGCTACGTCGATGGCGACTTGCGAGCGGTAATAAGGCGCAAGCTCAACTTCTTTTTCACCCTGCGGCGTAACCTGAATCATGCGTCCGCCGGGGAGTTCCGTTTGTTCTATCATGCTAAATGAGAGAGGCTGCTCATCAATGAAGAGCTTCAGGGAGGGCGTGCGGCTGTACAGTGTGGCGTTGATGATCCCGGACCAGGACGTAGCGCCGGGGTTTACCACAACGAGATCGTTCTCCTGGCTACTGGCCATCGCCAACTCTTTCATCACCAGATTCCACAGGCTATGGCTGAGTTGTTCGGTCTGTTCCAGGCGGTGAAGAATGTCCCGATTAGTCGCATCACTGTTGCATCCGCCTATGGAGTCATGGGCATGATTGCGTAACAGGTTTTTCCAGATTTGATCAACCCACTGGAGGTTGACATCAATGCCATGCTGGCGAGCCAGCGCGATCGTTGGCTCCAGTTTACCCAGTAAAAATTGCTCGACATCGTAATTTTTCTTTTTAATGTCGTAGCGGACGGAGCCGATGGTTTTGTGGATCCGGGTATAGCGCGGTGACTTCAACTCTCCTTGCCAGCAGGTAAATCCTTTGGCTTGCTGACGAAGCGTATCGATATACGTTTCCAGCGATGAGAGCAGGAACCGATCACCTTCTGATGATTTTTTACTGACTGTCTGCAGAATTTTCGGCAAGTTGGGATCGATGTTGACCTGATCGCCGCCGCAGGGCAGGAGCAGGTCATTCAGGCCAGAACGTTGACGGATGAGATTAACCATCGGAAAGATTTTTTCTTGCAGGTGCGCATCGTCTGGCTGAATGTTTTTGGCCGCGCCATAGCCGAACGGCATTACGCAGGCAATCACTTCCGAGCCTGACGGCGCACGCCAGATAAACTGGCTCTGCTCAGCCTGAGTATCATGATTAATGCCCCGCCAGAAAACGATGTTATCCAGGTTGCATCCGCGGAGCAGTGTAGGGAGTTGGCTGTTATGACCAAATGTATCGGGCAGATAGCCCACCATCATAGCATGACCCAGTTTTCGCGCAGAAAGAATGCCGTATTTCAGGTTGCGGATAATCGATTCGCCGTGAACGTTGAAAGTATCCGTTTGGGTATACCAGGGGCCTATAAAAAGCCGTTTGTGTTTGACGAGTTTTTTCAGACGGTTAACATACTGCGGATTGACGGCCAGAAAATCCTCAACAACAGCGGTTTGTCCATCGAAATGGTAACAGGTGTAATCGGGGTGAATTTCTAAAGTGTCGATAACATCGGCAAAGTTTCGCGATGCCAGAATATTGCTGTCCTGTAGGGTGAAATACCACTCTTGATCCCAGTGCGTGTGCGCGATGACATGGATATGACTCATTTTACTTTCCTGAATTTGTTGCCAGTTTCGGGCTGAAGAAAAGCACGCCTAACGCGCACACCAGAGAGCCTGCGAAAACACTGATTAGATAACCCGTAACGTTGGTGGCAAGCGGCCATCCCCAAACGGCAGGCAGCGGTAAAGATTGTTTGACACCTAACGTTGTGGCAATGAGTGCGCCTGCCATTGCCCCGACCATAAATACCGGGATCAGACGGGGATTCTTCAGAATAAATGGGATCGCGCCTTCAGAAATCCCAATGAAACCCAGTAGCAGTGAAGTGCTACCGATAGTTTTTTCTTCGCTGTTAAATACGTTAGGAAGGCCGAAGCGGTTATTGAGCAATGCAGCAATGCCGACGCCGATTGAAGGGATGACAATGGCCAGCTCTCTGGCGGTTAAATCGAAGGTCTCACTCACGCCGTTAAGTCCCAGAGCCACTGAACCCGCCGCTTTGTTAATCGGCCCGCCGAGGTCGAAAGCAGTACCTGCTGCAATCATCAGCGAGTAAAAATTGCGTCCAGAGTCGCCAGCAGAGGTAAAAAAGGTCACCATCGCCTGGTTTAGTGCGCCAAAAATTGGGTTAATCAGGTACTGCATGACAATCACCAGCGTGATACCGGTGCACATAGGCACAATCAGCATGGTTTTTATAGTGGTAATTTGCGGACGTACTTTTATCGTATCGTTGAACCACTGCACCAGATGACCGACAAAAAAGCCGATTGCGATAGCGCCAAAAAATCCCGAGGGCATAAAACCTTCGAGATCAAAAAAGCGCTTATAGACTTCGTCAGACATAATACCGCCGATAAGGCCAGGTATTAACGCCGGTTTTCCAGCGATAGAAAAGGCGAGATACATGGCGAATACCGGGTACATAAACTTGATGACCATAAAGCCCAGTTTATCCAGCACCTCAAACGGTGTTCCGTTGATGGGAATGAATTGCCCGGTTATTTTCGCTACCGCCATGAGTAATCCACCGAGCACCACGACAGGCAACATATAGCTAATTGCCGCCATAATATGTCCGATAAAGATCTGCCAGGCGGAACGGCGTTCTTCTGGTTCGTCATTGGCGGTAGTCGTATCTTTATCCAAAGCCAGCGCCCGATGAATAGAGTGGTCGGTATTCTTGATTAGTTCCTGCGTACGTATTTTGAGATGAGGTACGTTCTCAAAACGTTCGGCATCCTGGACAGGGACATCAACCGCCAGGATGATAGCATCAGCACTGGCGATATCTTGACGGGAGAGCTTATTTTTAACTCCGTCGCTTCCTTGTGTTTCGACCTTAACGTTAAAGCCGTTTTCTTTTCCCCAGGCGACAATTTTGTTGGCCGCCATAAATGTATGCGCAATACCTGTAGGGCATGCTGTTACTGCAACTATTTTTTGTGGTGTCATTGTCAAATCTCTGAAAATAGAACTACAGGAATTATAAAGAGAAATAAAAAGTCCAATAAACGTTTGGTGATACTTATTGCGTATGGGGATACCTGAAACATGATAGTGTGATTCACATTGCAGTGTCTGGTATAAGATACGGGTATGATCAATCTATCTTTAGTTAAAGAGTGCTGTTTTATGAATTCTTTTCAAGGTAATGAAAGGTTAATATTTGAATATATACAGTGTCATGCACATGAAATCTCTGGTATTTCCGCCAAAGTGATTGCTACCGAGACGTTCACCACCACCACGTCCGTGAATCGAGTGTGTAAAAAAATGGGGTATCAAAGCTATACCGAATTGCGGTATCAGTTTTCACGAGACAGACGTGTCGCGGAGCCGGTGAAATTTAGCATAGGCAACGAAAAAGAAGAGCTGATAATACAACTATGTAACCAATTGATTAATTCAAGTCATATATTTTTATATTCACGCGGGGCATCGCTGACCAGTTTGAATTATCTTTCTCGTTTTCTTTCGCTGGCGAGTTTGCCCCATTTAATTCTCAATGACATTCACCAGCTCACACGGGTTTCCCAAGGAACGCTGGTGCTCATCAGTAAATCAGGTGAAACTGCCTCGTTAGTTGAAATGGCAAGAAATGCGTTGCGTAAAGGGCTAAAAATAATTGCGATTACCAAGAGAGGATCAACATTAGCGACGCTGGCAACACTGTGCTGGCCTCTGGACATTGATATTGATGCGATTTCTTTATACCAACGGGAAGGCCAGCTTGAACTGCTTACTGTGGTTGACCGCATCGGTTGCTATTTGCTGCAACACGATGCGGCGTGAAACATCAGAGCTGCTTAACAATCCCCAGACGCACGGCGTAATCATTTTCATG
Source organism: Citrobacter sp. wls714 (assembly GCF_005281025.1). Classification (NCBI taxonomy): domain Bacteria; kingdom Pseudomonadati; phylum Pseudomonadota; class Gammaproteobacteria; order Enterobacterales; family Enterobacteriaceae; genus Citrobacter; species Citrobacter sp. wls714. The sequence goes on from NZ_SZWZ01000028.1 coordinate 117,529, forward strand.
ATCCCCGTGGTCATTGATGTAGGTTTTATCAAGAGATACTAACTCAACATACGGGGTCCAGCCATCGTCCAGTTTATAATTGAACGCCACGGTATGCTCCCAGTATGTATCATCACCTGTTCCCTGGTCGACACCATCCTGCCAGCGGAAACGAGGATTATAAGACATACCAAAATTACCAATATTATAGGCAAACCAGAGATCGAACTGGTGTGACTCGCGGCGAGTGTAACCGCTACCGTCTAATTTTCTGTCACTGTGGGAGTCGTTTATTGTGTTATAGCGATAGCGCGCTGAGAGATTAAGTCCATTATCAAAAGATTTCCAACCCTGAATAAAAGGTCGATAGTGCGTGTTGCTGGAAGTAAATACAGTAACTAAGCCTGGTGCAATTGCATAACCATTACCTAAGTCAAAACGCCAGCGAGTTTCTATTTCTTGAGCTGCTTCAGTCACACCTTTATCATCGGGATCGTTTCTATCGGTATCGCCAAAAAACGTGTCATTGTGATTTTGTGCAGCCTCAACGGAAAAATAAAAACCGTTGTCAGCCTGATGCATAACTTTAATTCTTGAGTCATTTGCTTCAGAGTTTGTGTTATGACCAAAGCGTAAATCAACTGCAGTATTCCCACACCATCCTTGGCTGCTAATCAGTAATGCTGAAATAGTACATGTTCTAATAAGATTTTTCATAATATCCTGCCGGGTAATATAATAAGAGGCAGGTGTATTTTTATTTTATTCCCCAGAGCTTGTAAATTTTATCATGGTACATTTCAGGTATCGCTATACATCCCATACGAACTGCGTAATTGAAGATACGAATAATGACGCTTATCCGTATCTTTGCGCCATTATTTATGCAACCACCAGACGGCTTCAAAAGGACGCAGCGTCATGTCAACGGGTTGGCTGGCGACCTCGTCATAGTTGTGCATAAGCACCTGCCAGTTTCCGTTGGTATGAGTCGGTTGCCAGTTCTGGAAGGTATCACTCAGGTTGGCAATGACCAGCAGCCGCTGTCCTTGCCATTCGCGCTGATAACACCATACGAGTGGGCTGTCTGGTAACAGATCCTGGTAGTCGCCCCAGGTAATAACCGGCTCCGTTTTGCGCAAGGCGATCAGCTTCTGATAGGTGTAAAACACGGAATCGGCATCATCAAGCGCGGCTGCCACGTTAATATCCGTCGCATTGTCGCACAGTGCGATCCACGGCTCGCCCTGGGTAAATCCGGCATGTTTGCTGCCGTCCCATTGCATCGGCGTGCGGCTGTTATCGCGAGATTTACTGGCGAGGATTGCCAGCAACTCTTCGGCATCGCGTCCCTGAGCGTTCAGTTCCGCGAACATGTTAAGGCTTTCTACGTCGCGGTAATCGGTAATCTGGCGGAAGTGCGGGTTGGTCATGCCAATCTCTTCCCCCTGGTAGATATAGGGCGTGCCCTGCATGCCGTGCAGCACCATCGCCAGCATTTTGGCGGCTGGCACACGGTATTTCCCTTCCTCGCCAAAACGCGACACGATGCGCGGCTGGTCGTGGTTACACCAGAAAAGCGCGTTCCATGCCTGATTGTGCATCCCTTGCTGCCAGTGGCGGAACAGAGTTTTGAGCGCCACGTAGTCCGGTTTGGCTAACGTCCATTTTTCACCGTTGGGATAATCCACCTTCAGGTGGTGGAAGTTAAAAGTCATCGACAGTTCGCTGCCGTCCAGCGCGGCGTATTGCTGACAGTTTTCCAGCGTGGTGGAAGACATTTCGCCGACCGTCATCAGGCTACGTGGGGTGAAGACGTCGCGGTTCATCTCGCGTAAAAACTCATGCGCGCGCGGGCCGTCGGTATAAAAACGGCGGCCATCGCCGTCGGGATCGTTCGGGAAGTCCTGATCTTTGGAGATAAGATTGACTACGTCGAGACGCAGGCCGTCCACGCCGCGAGCGGCCCAGAACTCGCAGACTTTTTTCAGCTCGGCGCGTACCGCCGGGTTTTCCCAGTTCAGGTCGGCCTGCTCCGGGGCAAAGAGATGCAGATAATACTGCTCGCTTTCGGCGTGCCAGCCCCAGGCGCTGCCGCCAAATTTTGACTGCCAGTTGTTCGGCGGGGTGGTCGGTTCGCCGTCACGCCAGAAATAAAACTGACGATACGGGCTGTCTTTATCCAGCGCCTCACGAAACCAGGAATGCTGGGTTGAGGTGTGGTTAAACACCATATCCAGAATAATGCGTATGCCGCGCGCTTTCGCCGCTGCTACCAGTTCGTCAAAGTCTGCAAGCGTGCCGTAAGCCGGATCGACAGACATGTAGTCGGCGACGTCGTAGCCGTTATCAACCTGCGGCGAAATGTAGAAGGGTGTCAACCAGATGGCATCAACGCCCAGTTTTTGCAGATAGTCGAGACGCTGCGTTACGCCGCGTAAATCACCCGTGCCGCTGCCGGTGGTGTCCTGAAAGCTCTTGGGGTACACCTGATAGATAACGCCGTTTTGCCACCAGTGTGGAATATTCATTGCTGTTTCCTGGAGATACGATGGGGCGCAACTGCGCCCCGAAGAAAAGTTAAACAATCTGTAATGTGCCCTGACGGTATTTACGCTGGTAGACGAATGAGGTCAGTACCATCGGGATAACAATCGCGATGACCATCGCCATGCCAAATACCTGCCAGTAAGTTGGCTGAATGGAGAGGATTCCCGGCAGGCCGCCGACGCCAATGCCGTTCGCCATCACGCCGTTCAGGCCGCACAGCAGACCGGCGAGACCGGAGCCGATCATCGCGCACAGCATCGGGAAGCGGTATTTCAGGTTGATGCCGTACATCGCCGGTTCCGTTACCCCGAGATAAGCCGAGATCGCCGCAGGTACTGATATTTCGCGTTCATTGTGTTTGCGGCTGGAGATAATGATGCCGACCACCGCGGAAGCCTGAGCGATGTTTGACAGCGCAATCAGCGGCCATACCGGCGTACCGCCCATGCTCTGGATCATCTGCATGTCGATAGCCAGCGTGGTCTGGTGTACGCCGGTGATCACCAGCGGCGCATACAGGAAGCCGAACAGCGCCGCGCCAATCGGCGCAAAGCTTCCGGTCATCAGATGACGAACCGCGAACGCCACGCCGTCGCCGATCATGCGGCCAAACGGACCGATAAAGGCGTGCGCAAGGAACACCGCGAGGATCAGCGAGCACACCGGGACGATCACCAGATACAGATAATCCGGGACGATGCGTTTCAGGCGCGTTTCAATAAACCCGAGCGCCAGACCGGCCAGCAGGGCCGGAATAACCTGCGCCTGGTAGCCCACTTTCTCAATGCTGAACAGGCCGAAGTTCCACACTTCCGGCACCTGTTGACCGAGCAGATAGGCGTTCATCAGCTGCGGCGAAACCAGGGTCACACCCAGCACAATACCGAGGATCGGCGTGCCGCCCATTTTCTTCACTGCTGACCAGCAGATCCCGACAGGCAGATAGAAGAAGATCGCTTCGCCAATCAGCCACAGGAAATCGTAGAGGGTTTTCAGCGACGGATGCATCTGCGCCAGCGTCTGCCCGTTACTCATTGGCAGATCGCCGATCACATTACGAAAACCTAAGATCAAGCCGCCGCTAATCAGCGCAGGCAGCAGAGGGAAGAAGATCTCTGCAAAATGGGAAATCAGCTGTTCATGCCACTTCATATTCTGCCGCGCGGCTTTTTTCGCCTGCTCTTTGTCGGCACTGGCCTGGCCGGTGGTCGCCAGCAGTGCTTTGTAGTAATCGCCCACCTCGGTGCCAATCACTACCTGAAACTGCCCGGCGTTGGTGAAGCAGCCTTTGACCATCGGCAACTGCTCGATCTCTTTCGGCCTGGCATTCGCAGGCTGATTCAGTACAAAACGCAGGCGAGTGATGCAGTGACTCACCGTAGCGATATTGTCGCGCCCGCCTACCAGCTCAATCAGCCGGTCGATGTCTGCTTGTTTTACTTTGCTCATTATTAAGCCCTGTTGTTGACCTGCCGCCAGAGTATCTCTTCGATGAATATTTAAAAATGGGAACGTTCCCGAAACGCAGCGAAGATCACAAATTAGCGCTCAGAAAGCGATCAGGCGAGGGTGGAGGGAATAACGATTTGTCGCAGTTCGCTACGGCCGTTGATCTGCTCGATCAGCTGTGAGGCCGCTTGTCGTCCGGCCTCAGCGTAGCCTGGATCGACGGTGATAATTTCCGGATGGAGGAATTTCATCAGCGGTGTGCTGCCCACACTCGCCAACTGCAGATTTTCAATCCGCTGCTCCTGCAGATATTTGCTGACCCCAAGGGCAAGGGTATCCGTCGCACAGACTAAGGCGGTGGTTTCCGGGGTGATGACACTGGCGGCCTGCTCATAACCCTGCTTCATGGCCAGACCCGGCAGTGCGGCAACCGGATGCAGTTTGTGTTTCTTACAGAATGCCAGGTAGGCTTCATGACGGCGCTTACCAGTGGTCACGTCGCTATGGGGAACACCAAGAAAGCTAATATGGCGGTGGTCGCGATCGTATAAACGCTGCATCAGGTTATGAATAGCACCCTCATCGTCATAGCAGACGGAGGCAAAGCCTTTGGCATCTCTGGCCAGCAGTACCAGAGAATCCTGCCAGGAAGTGAGCATCGTTTCGGTAATGCCGGTAAAACCAAACAGCACCACACCGTCAATATTGCGGCGTCTGAGCATGCCCAGATGTTCTTCGACCAGTTCAGGCGAGAACTGGCTTTCCATCATGATCGGATCGTAACCCTGCTCATAAAAAGCGGGCAGCATGGTCTGCACAGCGAGATTTTCTGAAAGAGAATCCAGGCGCGTAACGATAATCGCCACCACCTTGTCGCTTTGCCCACGCATGGCGCGTGCGGAGCGGGAAGGGGAAAAACCGTGCTGATTCATCACCGCTTCGACGCGTTCACGAGTACGTTCGCTGACGCCGCTTTCGTTGTTGAGAACGCGGGAAACCGTGGATTTCCCCACACCGCTTAAGCGGGCGATGTCTTTAATGGTCAGCCGATTTTGCATCCTGTTTTCCCGTGTCGCGTGTGAAGTTATGCCAAAAGAGAATAACTTTACTCAAGCACAGTGCAATGGGCAAAGTCTGGTATACGTTTGGTTTAGTTTCTATGGTTTATCATACCGCCATAATTGCCACAAACCTTATGGTTTTCTGCGTATAATCCGCAGCGCTTATCTTTCACTTACCGGAGGCTATATGGATCCCGATCCCACCCCTCTCCCGAGACGGAGAAACAAAACTTTCCGGTAAGCCTGTCTTTCACTGTCTTACCGGATGCGTAAGACAGTGACGTTCTGACGTCCCTGTTGTGATTTGAAAATTGCCATCAGGCAAGGCTTTGCCACGCCTGAAGGATTTACTGCGCCCGTTAAGACTGGCGCAGGGGGACTGCCTATGTTCAAAAATATGACTCGCCAGCTGTTTGCCCGGCTTAACCGCCATTTACCGCATCGTCTGGTACATCGCGATCCGTTGCCCAATGCGCAAACCGTTGCCAGCACGCCGATCCCGCCCTCACTGAGCGAACATTGCCTGAAAATGGCGCTGATGGACGAAGCCGCGTTGTGGAAAACGTTTGGCGCGCACCCGGAAGGATTAAACGCTACAGAGGTCGAGAACGCTCGTGAAATCCATGGCGAAAACCAGTTGCCGGCGCAGAAGCCGTCGCCGTGGTGGGTGCATCTGTGGGTCTGCTACCGCAATCCGTTTAATATTCTGTTGACCATTCTTGGCGCCATTTCCTATGCCACTGAGGATCTGTTCGCTGCTGGCGTCATCGCGCTGATGGTCGCCATCTCGACGCTGCTGAATTTTGTGCAGGAGGCGCGTTCTACCAAAGCAGCAGACGCGCTGAAAGCGATGGTCAGCAACACCGCCACGGTGCTGCGTGTGATCAACGAAAAAGGGGAGAACGGTTGGGTTGAACTGCCGATCGACCAGTTGGTACCCGGTGATGTTATTAAGCTCGCGGCAGGGGATATGATCCCGGCGGATTTACGTATCGTCCAGGCGCGCGATCTGTTTGTGGCGCAGGCTTCGCTGACCGGTGAATCGCTACCCGTGGAGAAGGTCGCAACCAGCCGCGACCCGCAGCAAAGCAACCCGCTGGAGTGCGATACCCTGTGCTTTATGGGCACCAACGTGGTGAGCGGTACGGCGCAGGCTATCGTGATTGCGACCGGAGCCAATACCTGGTTCGGGCAACTGGTGGGCCGCGTCAGCGAGCAGGAAAGCGAGCAGAATGCCTTCCAGAAAGGGCTCAGCCGCGTCAGCATGTTGCTGATCCGCTTTATGCTGGTGATGGCGCCCATTGTGCTCATCATTAACGGCTATACCAAAGGCGACTGGTGGGAGGCGGCGCTGTTTGCGCTGTCTGTTGCGGTGGGGCTGACCCCGGAAATGCTGCCGATGATCGTCACCTCGACGCTGGCGCGCGGGGCGGTGAAGCTGTCTAAACAAAAGGTCATCGTCAAGCACCTTGATGCCATCCAGAACTTTGGCGCGATGGATATCCTGTGCACCGATAAAACCGGGACCCTGACCCAGGATAAAATTGTGCTGGAGAATCATACTGATATTTCCGGCAAACCCAGCGAGCACGTTCTGCATTCTGCGTGGCTGAACAGCCATTACCAGACCGGGCTGAAGAATCTGCTGGATACGGCGGTGCTGGAAGGCGTGGATGAAGAATCTGCCCGCCAGCTCTCTACCCGCTGGCAAAAAATCGATGAGATCCCGTTTGATTTCGAACGTCGCCGCATGTCGGTGGTGGTTGCTGAAGAAACTGATGTACATCAGCTGGTGTGCAAAGGCGCGCTGCAGGAGATCCTCAGCGTCTGCACCCAGGTGCGCCACAACGGCGAGATTGTCCCCCTGGATGAGGGCATGCTACGTCGGGTAAAACGCGTCACGGATACGCTGAACCGTCAGGGGCTGCGCGTAGTGGCGGTGGCCACCAAGTACCTGCCCGCGCGTGAAGGTGATTACCAGCGTATTGATGAGTCGGATTTGATCCTCGAAGGCTATATCGCGTTCCTCGATCCGCCGAAAGAGACCACCGCTCCGGCGCTGAAAGCGCTGAAAGCCAGCGGTATTACGGTGAAAATTCTCACCGGTGATAGCGAGCTGGTGGCGGCAAAAGTGTGCCATGAAGTGGGGCTGGATGCGGGCGATGTGGTGATTGGCAGCAGCATTGAAGGGTTAAGCGATGACGAACTGGCAAAACTGGCCCAGCGCACCACGCTGTTTGCCCGCCTGACGCCGATGCACAAAGAGCGCATTGTTACGCTGCTCAAGCGTGAAGGCCACGTGGTTGGCTTTATGGGCGATGGCATCAATGACGCTCCTGCGCTGCGCGCGGCGGACATCGGTATCTCTGTTGATGGCGCGGTCGATATTGCGCGTGAAGCGGCAGATATTATCCTGCTGGAAAAGAGCCTGATGGTGCTGGAAGAAGGGGTGATCGAAGGACGCCGTACTTTTTCTAACATGTTGAAGTACATCAAAATGACCGCCAGTTCTAACTTCGGTAACGTGTTTAGCGTACTTGTGGCGAGCGCCTTTTTGCCGTTCCTGCCGATGTTGCCGTTGCACTTACTGATCCAGAACCTGCTGTACGATGTATCTCAGGTGGCGATTCCGTTTGATAACGTCGACGAAGAGCAGATCAAAAAACCACAGCGCTGGAATCCTGCTGAACTGGGCCGCTTTATGATCTTCTTTGGGCCGATCAGCTCGATCTTTGACATTCTGACCTTTTGCCTGATGTGGTTTGTCTTCCATGCCAATACGCCAGAGCATCAGACATTGTTCCAGTCGGGCTGGTTCGTGGTGGGCCTGCTGTCGCAAACGCTGATTGTGCATATGATCCGTACCCGTCGCGTGCCGTTCATCCAAAGTCGCGCCGCATGGCCGCTGATGCTAATGACGCTGGTCGTGATGGTGGTGGGTATTGCATTACCGTTCTCGCCGCTGGCCAGCTATCTGCAATTGCAGGCGCTGCCGCTGAGCTACTTCCCGTGGCTGATTGCGATTCTGGCGGGCTACATGACATTGACCCAATTAGTGAAAGGTTTTTATAGCCGTCGCTACGGTTGGCAGTAAACATCAAACTTCTCAGCAGGATGGTGTAAATACCATCCTGCATTTCTCTTTTTCATTCGAAAGATATTCCCACGAAATATTAGTGTTTTATTTTTATTGAAATACTAGCGGAGGGAATTAGTATCAAATCGCCTTCCTTGCGTTGTTTTTTTATCAAGAAAACGATCTGCGTTGCAAAAATGAAACACTGTGCTAAAAATTATTAGCATCTGCGATTTTTTGTGAACACAGTCATCGAAATAAATTGTTACACCAGCTAGTCTGCACAGGTAACGTCGTTAAGAAAGTTTCTCGCTGCCCGTTTTAATTCCGGCAGTCATTTGCTCTGCAAGCTATTCCTGTTAATGGATATTATGAACTTCTGGAGAAGGACAAATGAAACTGACAAAAAAACTGTTAAGTCTGTGTATTGGCGCGTCCGTATTACTGGCGAGTCATGCAACGCTGGCACAAACTTTTCGCGCCGCGGATGTGCATCCGGCTGATTACCCGAACGTTGTCGCAGTGAAACATATGGGGGAGAAACTCAGCGCTGCGACCGATGGCCGTCTGGAGATTAAAACATTTCCAGGTGGCGTGTTAGGTGATGAAAAACAGATGATTGAGCAGGCGCAATTAGGTGCTATCGATATTATTCGCGTCTCAATGACGCCTGTTGCCGCCATTCTTCCTGAAATTAACGTGTTTACCCTGCCGTATATCTTTCGCGATGAAGACCATCTGCATAAGGTCCTTGACGGCATGATCGGTCAAGAGATTGGCGACCGTCTGACGGCTAATACGAAATCGCGGTTGGTATTTCTTGGTTGGATGGATGCCGGGACGCGCAACCTGATTACCAAAAATCCGGTGGTGAAACCGGAAGATTTACACGGTATGAAAATCCGCGTTCAAGGGAGTCCGATAGCGCTGGATACCCTAAAAGCGATGGGAGCTAACGCCATCGTGATGGGCGTCAGCGAAGTGTTTAGCGGTATGCAAACCGGCGTTATTGATGGCACAGAGAATAACCCGCCAACATTTGTTGCGCACAACTATTTACCGGTCGTTAAAAACTATACCTGGAGCAAACACTTTATTATTCCTGAGCTTTTTCTGTTCTCCAAAGCCAAATGGGATAAATTGAAAAAAGAAGACCAGGAACTCATTATTAAGCTCGCCAAAGAAGCGCAGATAGAACAACGCAAACTTTGGCAAGAATATAATGCGAAATCTTTGGAGACTATGAAAGCCAATGGCGTTCAGTTCCACGATATTGATACTGACTATTTCTATAAAGCCACGCAGTCAGTGCGGGATAATTACGGTAAAGACCACCAGGATTTGATCAAACGTATTCAGGATGTGAAGTAATTCATCAGGCGGAGGGAAGCAATCCTCTGCCTGAGTCTTTTGATTAATTCGAGGTGATAATTATGGGTGAATGCTATTCATCGGTAATGGATTTTCTTTATCGGGTCTCTATGTGGATTGCCGGTGTCGCATTATTGGTTATGGTCGCTATTATCCCCATTGGCATATTTGCACGCTATGTCCTGAACAATGCCCTGTCATGGCCTGAACCGGTCGCCATTCTTTGTATGGTGACGTTCACCTTTATTGGCGCGGCGGTGAGCTATCGCGCAGGTTCACATATCGCGGTGAGCATGGTCATTGACCGTCTGGGGGAGTCCGCCCGTCGTTACTGCTCGATTATCGCAGATATCATGTTGGTGGCGATCAGCCTGTTTATTCTCTGGTATGGAACCAATCTGTGTCTTGAGCTGTGGGACCAGCCCGTAGCGGAATTCCCGCTTTTAAGCGCCGGGCAAAACTATCTGCCGTTGCCGATTGGCTCCGCTATCACGCTGCTGTTTATCGCAGAAAAGATATTCCGCGGCCCGCAATATCAACGTCCCGTTGTCATGCTGGGTTCAACCAGCTAGTTACCGCCCCCATTTCATTAAGGAAAGCAGATGGATGCATTTATTCTCGTCTTTACGCTTGGCATTATGCTGGCGATTGGGGTACCGGTAGCGTACGCGGTTGGCATTAGCGCCATCATTGGAGCCTGGTATATTGATATTCCGCTGGAAGCAGTAATGATCCAACTGACCAGCGGAGTAAACAAGTTTTCGCTACTGGCGATCCCATTCTTTATTCTGGCCGGGGCAATCATGGCAGAAGGGGGAATCGCGCGCCGCCTGGTGAATTTTGCCTATATTTTCGTTGGCTTTATCCGCGGTGGGCTGTCGCTGGTAAACATCGTCGCCTCGACCTTTTTTGGCGCAATTTCAGGATCGTCGGTGGCCGATACCGCTTCTATCGGTTCAGTGATGATCCCGGAGATGGACAAAAAAGGCTACCCGCGCGATTTTGCCGCGGCAGTAACCGCCAGCGGCTCGGTGCAGGCGATCCTCACGCCGCCCAGCCATAATTCGGTTATCTACTCGCTGGCAACGGGCGGGACGGTGTCGATTGCCGCGCTGTTCATCGCCGGGATCCTGCCGGGCCTGTTGCTGAGCTTTAGCCTGATGGTGATGTGCGTGGCTTTTGCCCATAAACGCGGTTATCCAAAAGGGGAGCGCGTACCGTTTCGCCAGGCGCTGAAGATTTTCGTCGATACGCTGTGGGGATTAATGACGGTGGTGATCATCATGGGCGGGATCCTGTCAGGTATCTTTACCGCCACGGAATCCGCGGCGATTGCCTGTCTTTGGGCCTTCTTTGTCACCATGTTTATCTATCGTGACTATAAATGGTCTGAGCTGCCGAAGCTGATGTTCCGCACGGTGAAAACGGTCACTATCGTCATGATCCTGATAGGTTTTGCCGCCGCGTTTGGGGCCGTCATGACTTATATGCAGTTGCCGATGCGGATTACCGAAGCCTTCACCAGCATCTCGGATAACAAATATGTCATCCTGATGTGCATTAACATCATGCTGCTGCTGATCGGTACGCTGATGGACATGGCGCCGCTGATCCTGATCCTGACGCCGGTGCTACTACCGGTAACCAACGCGCTCGGCATTGACCCGGTCCATTTTGGCATGATCATGCTGGTGAACTTAGGGATCGGTCTGATTACGCCGCCGGTGGGGTCGGTGCTGTTTGTGGCCAGTGCGGTGAGTAAGCAGAAAATCGAGCAGGTGGTGAAGGCGATGCTGCCATTCTACCTGGTGCTGTTCCTGGTGCTGATGCTGGTGACGTACATTCCGGCGATTTCTCTATTCCTGCCGAAACTGTTTGGCGTGATGTGATAAATGCCCGGTGGCGCTCGCGCTTACCGGGCCTACAAACTACGCTTGCGTAGGCCGGATTACGCGAAGCCGCCATCCGGCACAAGCAGATTTAGCGACGAACGGCGATCGCTTCAATCTCGATTTTCACGTCTTTCGGCAGACGGGCAACTTCCACGCAAGAACGCGCCGGGAAGGTCGCGTTGTGCTCAGTGAAGAACGCTTCGTAGGTGGCGTTGACGGTAGCGAAATCGTTCAGGTCTTTCACGAAGACGGTCGTTTTTACGATGTCGCCCACTTTCAGACCTGCTGCTTCAACGATAGCTTTTACGTTTTCCAGCGACTGACGCGCCTGAGCGGACACGTCTTCCGCTACGGCGCCGGTTTTCGGATCGACCGGGATCTGACCGGAAGTGATTACCATGCTACCCAGGTCAACACCCTGTACGTATGGGCCGATTGCTGCTGGTGCATTTTCCGTCGCGATAGTCTTGCTCATGATTTCTCCTGAATTACAGCGGTAATAGAATGTTCCCGGCCATTATAGAGAGGCCACATTTCATAACCAACCCAAATTAGTTGGCCAGCACCACATAATGCGAAAACTCTTTTTCACAGTATTTGCATTTGAGTGCGATGTCATCAGCACGCTTTTTCACTGCAAAACTGGAAGAAACCGGCTCAGCATGACTGATACAGTTGCTGTTCGGGCACACCAGCACGTTGTCGATGCGCTCTGGCAGACTCGGACGTGATTTACCCACAACATCGTAATCGTCAATGCGGTTCACCGTTGCCTGCGGGGCATACAGAGAGAGCTGGTTAACCTGCTCGTCGGTCAGGAAGGTATTTTCAATTTTAATCAAGTCCTTACGACCCATCTCACCGGACGGCAGGTTCAGACCGATGGTGATTCGCTGGTCGGTTTCTGTCAGCTTGAACAGCGTCAGCAATTTAAAACCAACCTGTGCGGGAATATGGTCAATCACGGTGCCACGTTTGATGGCTTCAACCTGCAGTTTGTTATCGTGTGTCATCTCTTTTTCTCCCTTACAGTGCCAGTTCGCTATTCAGTACCAGTGCCAATAACGCCTGGCGGGCGAAGATGCCGTTGCCAGCCTGCTGGAAATACCAGGCGTGCGGCGTCTTATCGACGTCGGTGGTGATTTCATCAATACGCGGCAGCGGATGTAGTACCTTCATGTTGGCTCTGGCGCCGTTCAGGTCGCTGGCGCGCAGGACAAACTGTGCTTTCACGTTGGCGTATTCGGATGGGTCCAGACGCTCTTTTTGTACGCGGGTCATATAGAGGATATCGACCTCCGCCATTACCTCTTCGATAGTGCCATGCAGGCTCCAGGCGATGCCCTTTTCAGTCAGCATATCCAGAATGTATTGCGGCATGGCCAGCGCATCCGGGGCAATGAAGTAGAAGCGGTTGCCTTCAAATTTCGCCAGCGCCTGAGTTAAGGAGTGGACAGTGCGGCCATATTTCAGATCACCCACCATGGCGATTTGCAGATTGTCCAGGCGGCCCTGTGTCTCCTGAATGGTAAACAGATCCAGCAGCGTTTGGGTTGGATGCTGGTTAGAGCCGTCGCCCGCGTTAAGAACCGGAACGTTACCAGAGAATTCTGTTGCCAGACGCGCGGCGCCTTCCTGCGGATGACGCATGACGATGGCGTCGACATAGGTGCTGATGACGGAAATGGTGTCAGCCAGCGTTTCGCCTTTTTTGCCCAGAGACGTGTTGCTGCTGTCAGAGAAACCTACCACGCTGGCGCCCAGACGGTGCATAGAAGTTTCAAAGGATAGACGGGTGCGGGTGGACGCCTCAAAGAAACAGCTGGCGATGACCTTATGCTTTAACAGCTCCGGCTGTGGGTTCGCTTTTAATTTCGCCGCCGTTGCGAGGACCAGATTGAGGTCATCGCGGCTGAGGTCGTTTATGGAAATGATGTGTTTTTGATAGAGCGGGTTAGCCATGTTTATCTCCTGACGCCTGGGCAAAAAAAAAGCCCCTCAATTGAGGGGCTCGGAATGGGTGATCAACGGAAAGAAAAACGGCAGGCCAGCGTCCTTTTTCAGACGCGGTAAGACAAAATGTCGTACACACTGAACCATACATCCTCCCGGCAAATTGTCCGCGATTATACTCAGCTACGTTATGGGATCAAGCGAAAAATGCACGATTTATTCATCGCAAACGGTTCTTCTGAATTTTAATTCATTTTAAAGAGATAATTAATCTGCTTGTGAACCAGGCCCGTTCGCTGCACGACGCGCGGCGCGACCCAGACGATACTGCTACCGGCAATGACGCCCAGAACTTCCGGCAAGGCGTGATAATCGAGGATTCTGGCAACCGCGCGACCATATCCTGCTGCGGTGTGAATGAGGATAAACTCGCTATTGTGTTCTATGCTGACCACCATTTCAGCGATCGATCGCGCGGCATCTGGAGCGGGTCGTGACTGAGGATTCACAGAATAAATTTTTTGCCCTTTTGTGTTTCTTATTTTTATGGCCCCGAGCAACTTCAGCAAACGAGACACCGTCGACTGACTAATACTGGTAAAGCCGTGGCTTTGCAGGTCGCGACGCAGCGCTTCCTGAGACAGGTAGCTTTTTTCGCTAATCAGGCGCTGACACATCGCCAGCTGTTTTTGCTCTTTGGCAGAGTAATCATCGAATTCCTTCATAAAATCACCTTATATTTATTATCTGTATCAATGCGATGGCGAAATTCACCACATTTGCAGTATCAATAACGGCTCAAACGGGCGGTTGTGCAGAAAAACGAGAGAACGATCAAAAAAGCCGCCGGTATCCGACGGCTAAAAGGGTTACAGCATCGCGCCGATACTCAGGACGACCATGTTCAGTAACGTCAAAATGAGCAGTAACGGAGCGACCCATTTCAGGTAACGCACATAGGGAACGCGCGCGATGGCCAGCCCACCCATCACAACCGCAGATGTGGGTGTAATCAGATTCACAATGCCGGAAGCGGATTGATACGCGGTGACGACCAGATCCCTCTGTACATGCGCGAAGTCGGCCAGCGGGGCCATAATGGGCATGGTGAGGACCGCCAGCCCAGAGGACGATGGGACCAGGAAGGAGAGCAAAACTTCCAGCCAATAGGTCACATTGATGAAAATGGTGGTGGAAAGGCCGGAGACTAAATTTTCAGCGCTGTGCAGAATGGTGTGAGTGATCATGCCGTTATCCATCACCACGACGATGCCGCGCGCAATACCGATAATCAGCGCCACGCCAAGCAGATCCCGCGCACCGTCAATGAACGTACTGGTAAATGCCTCTTCACTCATGCGGGCGATTACACCGACGATAATCGCAGCAGCCAGAAAAACACCGGATATTTCTGCCATCCACCACCCGAGTACCGCTACTCCATAGATCATTACCGCAAAGGCGGCGGCGAAAATCAGCAGGATCCATTTCCGCGTTGCCGTGAATTCCAGATTGGTATTGGCGCGACTACCGAGAAAATGGGCGCGGTTTTCCTCCATTTTATCCGCCACGATAGACAGCTCAGGATGGCTGCGAACTTTCCGGGCATAGCGCATGACCCACACCACACAGATCACATAGCCGATGACCAGCAGCAGAATGCGCATCAGCATTCCCTGAGTGAAGGGGATCCCGGCAGCATTGGCAGCGATAACCGTTGCGAAAGGGTTAATTGTCGAACCGAGTGTGCCGATACCTGCGCCGAGCAAAACGGTCGCAGCAGCAACCAGTGGATCAAAGCGGGCCGCCATCATCACCGGGACGAGCAGCGTGTAAAAAGGAAGCGATTCTTCCGCCATCCCGTAAATCGTACCTCCGGCGGCGAAAAGTCCCATCAGGATGGGGATCATCCACTCTTCTTTGCCGTTAAGCCTGACCGTCACGCGTTCGATACCGGCGTCGATGGCCCCCGTTTTGTTTACTACGCCGAGAAACCCGCCGATGATCAGGACAAACAGCGCCACATCAATGGCGCCAGCGGTGTAGGTCTCGTGATTATAAAGACCGTCAATCGGTGCCAGCAGTACAGCGGTAATACCTTGGGGATGCGCCTCGGTGGGGGCATAAGTCCCGGCAACCGGCACTTCTTTGCCCAGGGTCGCATTCATCGCCATCTGATATTTCCCTGCCGGGACAATCCAGGTCATAACAGCGACGAGTGCAATAAGAATAAACAGGATGGTATACGCGCTGGGAAATTTGAATTTGCCCATGATGTTCTCCGGATAACTCGGGCATATGCCGTCAGGCGACATATGCCCGCAGGGGTTAGTCGCCGAGTGTCGCTACCATGACCGCTTTAATGGTATGCATCCGGTTTTCTGCTTCGTCGAAGACGATGGAGTGTGCTGACTCGAACACCTCCTCCGTGACCTCAAGCCCTTTCAGGCCGTAAGCCGCTTCGATTTCACGTCCAACTTTGGTGTGTTCGTTATGGAAGGCGGGCAGACAGTGCATAAATTTCACATTGGGGTTGCCGGTTGCGTTGATGACTCGCTGGTTAATCTGATAAGGCGTCATCAGGCTTACGCGTTCTGCCCATGCCTCTTTGGGTTCGCCCATGGAGACCCAGACATCGGTATAGAGGAAATCCACGTCGTAAACGCCTTCCTCAACGTCCTCCGTGAGCGTAATGCGCGCGCCCGTCACGCCGGCGATCTCACGGCATTCGGTAACCAGTTTTTCATCCGGCCAGAAGGATTTAGGGGCGACGAGGCGGATGTCCATCCCCATTTTCGCCGCGCCAACCATCAGCGAATTACCCATGTTATTGCGGGCGTCACCGAGGTAGGCGAAGCTCAGTTCAGGTAAGGTTTTGCCCGGCGCGTGTTCCAGCATGGTCATCAGATCCGCGAGGATCTGCGTAGGGTGAAATTCGTTGGTCAGCCCGTTCCATACCGGAACACCGGCGAACTGCCCCAGTTCTTCTACGATCTCCTGGCCATATCCGCGATATTCGATGCCGTCGTACATGCGGCCTAACACGCGGGCGGTATCTTTCATCGATTCTTTGTGACCAATCTGTGAGCCGCTTGGGCCGAGATAGGTTACCTGCGCGCCCTGATCAAAAGCGCCAACTTCAAAGGCGCAACGGGTGCGGGTTGAGGTTTTTTCGAAGATGAGCGCGATATTTTTACCGACCAGCGTCTGTCTTTCGCGTCCGGCCTTTTTCGCCGTTTTTAATTCGATAGCCAGATCGATCAGGTACTGGATCTCTGCCGGGGTGTAGTCGAGCAGTTTAAGAAAATTGCGATTTTTTAAGTTAACAGTCATCAGAATGTCCTTATGTAGGCCGGATAAGGCGCAGGCGCCATCCGGCAAAATGGGTCACGCGTCGTAAGCAATGGTTTCGGGCCGAATCAATGTGCCTTTCTCTCCCGAGAGAATGGCCGGACCGTCGGCCAACGAGCCGATGCCTGCTATCCCATGGCATTGAGAGACAAAATTCGCGCAGGCGGTAACTTTTGGACCCATAGAACCGGCGTCGAACTGCATCTCGCCGAGTATCTCGGGGGTGACCTGAGCCAAAGGCCGTTGGGTGGGTTTGCCCCAGTCGAGGTACACCGCGTCGGCGTCGGTCAGGATGAGCAACGCATCAGCATGAAGCTGGCTGGCGAGTAGGGCGGCGGAGAGATCTTTGTCGATCACGGCTTCAATACCGTGGTAGCCATCGGCCTTTTCCACGACCGGCACACCGCCACCGCCGTTGCAAATGACCAGATGATCGCGGGCGATCAACGCCTGGATCGCGTCACTTTCAACAATGCGTTTGGGCTGCGGAGAGGGCACAACGCGACGGAACGCTTTACCATCGGCTTTGAAAACCCAGCCTTTTTCCACCTGCAATGCATTGGCCTGGGTTTGGTCGTAAATGGGGCCGATATATTTGGTGGGATTGCTGAAGGCCGGATCGTGGGCATCGACTTCAACCTGCGTCAGCAGGACGCTAATTTCCCGCTGTGGAAGCTGGTTTTTCAGCGCCTGTTGCAACATATAGCCAATCATTCCCTGACTTTCCGCGCCGAGAATGTCGAGCGGATAGGGGGTGACGCTGGCGTAAGCGCTATTTTGCAACGCCAGCAGTCCAACCTGTGGGCCATTGCCGTGTACCAGAATCACACGCCACTGTTGCGTAAGCCGGGCGATGGTTTTTGCCGCCAGCTCAATGTTCTTACGTTGGATGTCAGCTTCCAGCGGCTCGCCGCGTTTGAGCAGCGCGTTGCCGCCCAGAGCCACAACCAGGGTCGGTTTATTTTCCATGACGTCTCCTTAAATACCGTCGCGTTCCAGCGGGCAGCTCATGCAGCGCGCGCCGCCGCGTCCGCGTCCAAGTTCGTCGCCAGGAATGGGTAAAACGGTGATGCCGGCTTTGTCGTATTTCTCGTTGGTCCAGATATTGCGCTCGTAACCCACAACCACACCGGGACGTAGCGTCAGGACGTTGTTGGCGTCATTCCACTGTTCACGTTCGGCTTCGAAGGCGTCACCGCCGGTGGTAATCAGGCGAATTTGATCGAGCCCCAGCGCTTTTTCCAGGGCATGAACCAGCGTACTTTCCTGCGTCCGTTTCAGGCCGCCGCGCCCGTCCGGCGTCAGAGTCCAACACTGCACGTCCGGGCGCACCACTTCCGGGTAGACAGAGAAAGTGTCGATATCGATGTGGGTCATAACGGTGTCGAGATGCATACAGGAACGATGCTTAGGCAGTTCGACCGCGATGACGCGCTCTGCCTGGCGATGCTTGAAGAGTGACTGGGCAAGGAACTCGATTCCCTGTGGCGTGGTACGCTCAGACATGCCAATAAGTACCGCACCGCGACCAATGACCAGCACATCTCCACCTTCTAATGTGGCGTGGTCATAATTAATATTTTCATCACCGAAGTATTTAATAAACTCACCATCGGCGAATTGCGGGTGCCAACGGTAAATCGCCCGCAGATTATTAGTTTCTCGTTGCCGGGCAGTTTTAGCCATCGGATTAATCGACACGCCGTTATATATCCAGCAGGAGGTGTCGCGGGTAAATAAATGGTTGGGCAATGGCTTCATAATAAAATCATTAATATCATGAGTATCAACCACCATATTTTTGATTGACGCTGGGATTTCGCCATAGGTCAGCCCGCCGCTTAAATGCCGTGCCAGTTCCCGGTGCTGCATGTCCGCAAGCCAGGCGCGGACATCGGCGGCGAAAGTGGGGCCAAGGCGATAATCAGAAATTTGCGTATCCAGCAGCCAGCTTTTAGCGTCTGGAATATCCAGAGTTTGTGTCAATAAATCAGTGAGTAACAGAACCTCAATTCCCTGTTCACGCAGCGTGTTGGCGAAAATGTCGTGCTCTTCACCTGCACGTTCTACCGAAAGCACATCATCAAAAAGCAGCTCCTGACAATTGGATGGCGTCAGCCTTTTTAAGCTGAGATTAGGGCGATGCAGCATCACGCTACGTAATTGACCGATTTCAGAACCGACATAATGCTTTTCCATCATTATTCCTTTAATACGATTTTAAAAAATAAAGAGGAGATGGCTGCAAATGCAATTTATTGCAGTCATGATTTTTCAGCTGATTTCAGAATCTATATTTAGATCTTATTTGATACGGAAACGTGATTTGTTTCACAGTCGGTTCGATATTTGAATTTGCTTTCCTAATATATGAGATGGCTCTGAGATTTTAAAAAATAATAAATACAATAACTGAATTGCTACGCATGAATATGTCTTGTTATTTATCTATGTTAATTTCATGTACATTTTTAAAAATATATACACTTAATAATCAATTGATTTTTATGTGTTTTTTATTATGAGGTGAATGTTTATGCGGTTCTGTGATTCTATTATTTGTACGGGACAGTTTATTGCCAAATAAATATGGTGGCGAACAAAGCGAGTGGGGGAGGTGTGAATTGTGATCGACGGCTGGGTTTTATCATAACACTTTCAAAACCAGCAAGTTACCAGCAAAGAGAAAAATGAGAGGGTAAGAGTTATGCAGTGTTTATGCATAACCTGATGCGTTAGGTTAACAACTATCTAACATCATCAGCGATAAACATGCGTTGCCGCAAAATATCGGTAATTAGGAGTGGTATGGCAGGCCGTTTTTTCGTATAACAACAAAAATGAAACGATGTTTTAATTAAGGGGTTTGAGATGATTGTCGGCAATATTCACAACCTGGGTGCCTGGCTGCCGGAAGAGCTGCGTCAGGCGATTGAGCACATTAAAACGCATGTTACGGATGCGACGGAAAAGGGTAAGCACGACATCGATGGCGATCGCCTGTTTTATCTGATTGCCGAAGATATGACGGAGCCGTTTGCACAGCGCCGTGCCGAATATCATGCCCGCTATCTGGATATTCAGATCCTGCTCAAAGGGCAGGAAGGCATGGCCTTTAGTACGCAGCCTGCGGGCGCGCCGGAAACTGACTGGCTGGCGGATAAAGATATTGCCTTCCTGCCGGAAGGGGCACAGGAGAAAACGGTGGTGCTGAACGAGGGTGACTTTGTGGTGTTCTATCCGGGGGAAGTGCACAAACCGCTGTGCGCAGTCGGTGCTCCGGCGCTGGTACGCAAAGCGGTGGTTAAGCTGTTGGTTGAGTGACGGACCGTAGGCCTGATAAGCGTAGCGCCATCAGGCACAACGGTGCAGATTGCCGGATAAGATGCTTAGCATCGCCATCCGGCAAATCAATCATGCAACGTTATTTTTTGGAAAGCGTCGCCACCATTACCGCTTTAATAGTGTGCATCCGGTTTTCCGCCTGATCAAATACGATGCTGGCGGGTGACTCAAAGACGTCGTCGGTCACTTCCATCCCGCCGTGCAAACCGTACTGTTGCGCCATTTGTTTGCCAAGCGTGGTTTGATCATCATGGAACGCGGGCAGGCAGTGCAGAAATTTCACCTGCGGATTGCCGGTGAACGCCATCATCGCGCTGTTTACCTGATATTTGCGCAGCAGCGCAATACGCTCGGCCCACTTCTCTTTCGCTTCGCCCATTGACACCCATACGTCGGTGTAGATGAAGTCTGCACCTTTTACGCCCGTGGCGATATCTTCGGTCAGCGTAATATTGCCACCGTTTTTCTGTGCCAGCGCTTTGCATTCTGCCACCAGACTCTCTTCCGGCCAGCAGGCCTGCGGTGCAACCAGACGCAGATCTAACCCGGTTAACGCGGCGGCTTCCAGCATTGAATTGCCCATATTGTTACGGGCATCGCCGGTGTAGACCAACGCCATCTCATTAAATGCTTTACCCGGCAGGTGCTCCTGCATAGTTAACAGATCCGCCAGTAACTGGGTGGGATGATACTCGTTAGTTAATCCATTCCACACCGGCACCCCGGCATATTCCGCCAGCGTTTCCACCACTTCCTGACCGTGACCCCGATACTGAATACCGTCGTACATGCGGCCAAGCACGCGGGCAGTATCTTTAATCGACTCTTTATGTCCAATCTGGCTGCCGCTTGGCCCGAGATATGTCACACGAGCGCCCTGATCGTATGCGGCAACTTCGAAAGAGCAACGAGTACGAGTCGAGTCTTTTTCGAAGATGAGCGCGATATTTTTACCGGTGAGTTGAGCGACCTCGGTGCCGTTTTTCTTATCTGCCTTGAGCTGCGCGGCGAGCTTGAGCAGTGACGTGAGTTCAGCAGAGGTGAAATCGAGCAATTTCAAAAAGTGCTTCTGATAAAACGTAGACATGGTTTCCTCACATGGCTTAAGCCATTTATTGAATTAAAATTCAATTTATATGGATGTTTATTCATTTGCAACCTTGTTTAACAAATCTTTCTTGGAAAGGTGGAGGCAATGACAGCGGTATGTGACAATAAGAGTATCGGCAGGACATTATGAGGAACGAGCCATGGCAAACCCGGAACTACTGGAAGAGCAGCGTGAAGAAACACGCTTGATTATTGAAGAGTTACTCGAAGATGGCAGCGATCCAGACGCGCTGTACACCATTGAGCATCACCTTTCCGCGGACGACTTTGAAACCCTGGAAAAAGCGGCAGTAGAAGCCTTCAAGCTGGGTTATGAAGTGACCGAGCCGGAAGAGCTGGAAGTGGAAGAAGGCGACACGGTTATTTGCTGTGACATCCTCAGCGAATGCGCCCTGAATGCCGAGCTGATTGACGCGCAGGTTGAGCAACTGATGAACCTGGCTGAAAAATTTGAAGTGGAATACGACGGTTGGGGCACTTATTTTGAAGACCCGAACGGCGAAGAAGGTGAAGACGGCGACGATGAAGACCTCGTCGACGAAGATGATGACGGCGTGCGTCACTAAGTCATCTGCTGACCTGCGGTAGCACAGGCTGCCGCAGGCCAAGGACAACGTATGGATTACCCGCAAATACTCTCCCCGATCCACAACTTCCTGAAATGCAAAACGCCCCAGGCCTGGCTTGATAAAGCGCGAGACCCGGCGAATCTGCCGCTGTTATTGACCGATCACCTCGTCTGCGAACTGAAAGCGGCGCAAACGGCAATGCTGCTGGTGCGTAAGTATGTCGCGGATAAACAGGGATCGCAGGCGCTGTTGGACTGGCTGAAACCCTATGAGGCCTTTGCCTTCAGAGAAGGGGATGAGCCGGATTTTATCGCGCTGAATAAACAGATAAGCAAAAGCGTCATGCCGCAAACCGACGACCCGTGGGGACGAAAGCTTATCGACAGCATGGTGTTGCTGATTAAAGAAGAGCTACATCACTTCTCGCAGGTACGCGAGGCGATGATGAGCCGCAATATTCCTTACATCAAAATTACCGCCAGCCGTTACGCCAAAGGCATGCTCAAAGAGGTACGCACCCACGAGCCGCTGACGCTGATCGACAAGCTGATTTGCGGGGCGTATATCGAAGCCCGCTCCTGTGAACGTTTTGCCGCGCTGGCACCGTATCTGGAGGCTGATTTGCAGGCGTTTTATCTGTCGCTGCTGCGATCCGAGGCGCGGCACTATCAGGATTATCTGGCGCTGGCGCAGCAGGTTTCTGCTGATGATATCAGCGACCGGGTGCGATTTTTTGGCGAAGTCGAAGCCGCGCTGATTACCTCTCCTGACGACGAGTTCCGCTTTCACAGCGGCGTACCGGCTTGATTCTTTCCGTGACGTGCGGTGTTCAATCATCGCGCGTATTACCTCTTCCCCCATTTCCGCTAGCAAAATCTGGTGGCTGGAAATCGCTCGCAGCTGCCGTAATAATCAAAACACACGAAGGGGGAAATATATCCCCTTACCAGAGATTGTTTTGCATAAGGATGGTTAATGAACTGGGCACACGTATGGTTAGCGGGCTATATCGGGGTGGTGATTGCCATCGTCGTTGGCATGTTTCGTAAAAAAGGCTGGCTGGGCAAGATCTCAGGCGCGGTGGTCTTTGTGGTGGCGATTATTGCGTGGAATCTGTTTGATGTGCACTACCTGATCCCACGTGAAAACCCGGATTATGGTCTGACCGAAGAGCAGCAGTTTGAAAAGGCGATGCTCTCTAATCCGGCGTTTCAGGTGATTAAGGAACAGGAGCCCGCGCTGACACAAAAAATTATCAGCCAGGCAGCGCAGATGAAGAAAGCGGGGAGCAGCGAACAGCAGGTTATCGACGCGATACAGCCGCAGATTCTTCAGTTGCAGATGGCACGATTGCAGCAAGCTCCTGATGCCAATGTCATTGAATATATGAAAATTAATCTTGAGCAGATCGCCGCCGTGGCCAAAATAGGTGATGACGAATGCTTCCGCTTCCTGTTTCCGGCAGTAAAAGGGGGGATTAACCCGGCACGTCTGATTCCGCATGAGATCATGAACCGTCGTATGGCGAGTGATATGAGTATGATGCGTGCTGCCTATGGTCCGAACAAACATACGGTCACGGCAGAAGAGAAACAGCTGGCGTTGCAGGATCTGCAAGCAATAAGTCCTGGACTAGTACAGCGCTATGGACCGGATATTCAAATCATGGCCGATCCGACTAAAGCTGTCGGCAAAGAGAAGATTGCCTGTGAGATAGTGCAGGATCTCTGGTTACAGGTGTTGAAGCTGCCGACCGCGCGTTCGGCCGGCGTGATTCGTCTGATGCTTTCAGCTGAGATGCAGTAAGGTTGCCATAGCCCCTCAGCGTAAGGTCAGAGGGGCTTTAACATCCGTACTTCACAATCCACGTGCCCGGTGCAGCCCAGCGCTTCGCTGATATGCTCAAAGCCTAAATGTTCATACAGGCGAATAGCCTCGGTCAGAAACGCGGTCGTTTCCAGATAGCACTGCTTGAAACCCTGCTCACGGGCGTGATCCAGCGCCATCAGCGCCAGCTTTTTCGCCAGCCCCTGGCCGCGTACGCTCGACAGGAAATACATCTTCTGCAGCTCGCAAATGTCCGGCTCGCTACAGCCTAACGGCGCGACGCCGCCGCCGCCCACCACCTGACCATTCTGCTCAACGACCCAATAGGCCGCGCCCGGCTGGCTGTAAACCTGGAACAGCTCATCCAGATTAGGGTCGGCGACGGTATAGCCTTTATCAGCGGTAAGCCCGTATTCTGCGGAAACCTGACGGATTACCGCAGCGATGGCGGCATTGTCTGTTTCGGTGATTCGACGTAGCTTCAGCGTGGAGGACAGCACAATATTCATAATATGGCTCAATTCTAAAAATACATTTATATATTTATTTAATACCACTCTCTTCTGTCGTGTGCAAGACGTTCCTTAATTGGAGAAAAATAAAAAACATTAAGTAATTAAAAATAGTATCGTAAGCGAACCAGTAATTAAATGCTGGTTTTTATTTTTTCTATTAATAGAATGCATGTTAGGGATATTATTCATGAATGAGTTTGTTCGTGGTCAGGAGAATCAAAGCCACACATTTGTTTTTACCGGTAAAGGATGGCAGTATTTTGTGCTTTGTCTTATCAATTTTTTGTTGAGTTGCATTACCCTGGGTATTTATATGCCGTGGGCGATAGTGAAATGTCGCCGTTATATTTATGAGAATATGACTCTTAATGGTCAGGCTTTTACCTATAAGGCAACGGGTGGCGCTATTTTTGTTAGCTTCCTGTTGATCATGGTGATTTATGGCGCGAGCGTGAGTTTCATCGCTCACGGTAGTCATCTCATTGGATTTACTTTGATCGGCTTACTGATAGCGGCCATTCCGTTAATGGCAATAAAAAGCCTGCAATATCAGGCGGCGATGACATCGCTTAACGGTGTCTGCTTTGGTTTTTCCTGCTCAAAATTACAGGCCTGGCTCTTTATGCTGCTCGTGCCAGTGGTGCTTTCTCTGGTTAACTGGGGTGTGGTTTATCTTCTGAGCCTGGCTACAGAATGGCTGGATGGCAGCACGGGAACGCTGATCAGAATAGCGTTTATTGCGCTGGTGGGCATTGTCGGTATGGGTATCACCTATGGTATTACCTATGCAAAATGGATGCAGTTGGTTGGTAATGGCGGGAGTTTTGGTATTCACCGTTTTGCCATTGACGTTAATATGAAAGCGTGCGTTGTAGGTTGTATTAAAGCCGTGCTGGTACTGCTGCCATTTGTTGTGGTGATAGCCTGGCTGATTGCTCCTATTTTTCTGCAAATGGTGATGCTGGCTGTGTTAGGCGTGGCTGATGACGCGTTTATCATGGAAAATCACAGCAGAATAATGGCTTGCTATTTCCTCTATTTCGTCGGGATTATTGTCGCCGTAAGTTATTTATATGTCACGCTACGCAATCTGTTTATGAATAACCTGGTACTGGCAGAGGGTAAGATTCGTTTTCATTCTTCAGTAACGGCGCATGGTCTGGTCTGGCGTTTTGTGCTGGTGATGTTTATTTCGGGTATAACGCTTGGGTTGGCTTATCCGTGGATGAAAATGTGGCTTGTCAGTTGGCTGGCCAGCAACTCCCATGTTCAGGGCGATTTGGATTCGCTGGCGCTGACTAACGACGACAATGCGCTGGAAACCGGCCCGGCGATGTGGCTTTCTCGTGGTGTGATGACCTACTTCCCGTTCATCTGATACAACAAGGCCGGAGCATGCTCCGGCCTTAAATTTTTGTGCCTGTTTGCCGGATTAGCGTAGCGCCATCCGGCAAACAGTGTTACAGCGCGGCGATGACCGCCTGCTGCTCAATCAGCTTCGCTTTCGCTTCTGCGTAACCGTCCAACTTCTCACGCTCTTTGGCGATCACCGCTTCCGGTGCGCGAGCGACGAAACCTTCGTTGGAGAGTTTGCCTTCGATACGGGCAATCTCACCTTCGATTTTCGCCACTTCTTTCGCCAGACGCGCCAGCTCATCTTCTTTGTTGATGAGGCCAGCCATCGGGATCAGCAGTTCAGCTCCGTCGATGATTTTGGTCACGGAAACCGGACCTTTGTCATCGGCAGGCAGCACGGTGATGCTTTCCAGACGCGCCAGGTTCAGCAGGAAGCTGCGGTTGTCGTTCACACGACGCATCGCGTCAGCGCTGCAACCACGCAGCAGCAGCTCCAGCGGTTTACCCGGGGCGATGTTCATTTCCGCACGAATGTTACGCACGGCAACGATCGCCTGCTTCAGCCATTCGGTATCGGCCAACGCGGCTTCATCAACCTGCGCGGCGTTATATTCCGGGAACGGCTGCAGCATAATGGTATCGGCGGTAATACCGCAAATGACCTTCACGCGCTGCCAGATGGTTTCAGTGATGAACGGGATGATTGGGTGCGCCAGGCGCAGCAGACCTTCCAGCACGGTGACCAGCGTATTGCGGGTGCCGCGCAGTTCAGATTCGGAACCCCCGGTCATTACCGGCTTGGTCAGCTCCAGATACCAGTCGCAGAACTGGTTCCAGGTGAACTCGTACAGAATGCCCGCGGCGATATCGAAGCGGAAGTTATCCAGCGCTTCGCGGTACGCTTTCACGGTCTGGTTGAATTCAGCCAGGATCCAGCGGTCAGCCAGCGACAGCGTCATTTCACCGCCGTTGAAGCCGCAATCCTGATCTTCAGTGTTCATCAGCACGAAGCGGCTGGCGTTCCACAGCTTGTTACAGAAGTTACGGTAACCTTCCAGACGCTTCATATCCCAGTTGATATCGCGGCCGGTCGAAGCCAGCGCCGCCAGGGTAAAGCGCAGGGCGTCGGTGCCGTGCGGCTCGATACCGTTCGGGAACTGCTTCTCGGTACGCTTGGCAATCTTCTCAGCCAGCTGCGGCTGCATCATGTTGCCGGTACGTTTTTCCAGCAGCTCCGGCAGGGAGATGCCGTCGACCATATCCAGCGGGTCAATAACGTTACCCTTGGACTTGGACATCTTCTGGCCTTCGTCGTCGCGAATCAGACCGGTCATGTAGACGGTATGGAACGGAACCTGCGGCTTGCCGTTTTCATCTTTGATGAAGTGCATGGTCATCATGATCATGCGGGCAATCCAGAAGAAGATGATGTCGAAGCCGGAAACCATCACGCTGGTTGGGTGGAACTGACGCAGGGCGTCGGTATTTTCCGGCCAGCCGAGGGTGGAGAAGGTCCACAGCGCGGAGGAGAACCAGGTATCGAGAACGTCTTCGTCCTGACGAAGCGCAACGTCGGCGCCGAGGTCGTTTTCCTGACGCACTTCGTCTTCTGTACGGCCAACGTAGACGTTGCCGTCGTTGTCGTACCATGCCGGGATACGGTGACCCCACCACAGCTGACGGGAGATACACCAGTCCTGAATATCGCGCATCCAGGAGAAGTACATGTTTTCGTACTGCTTCGGCACGAACTGAATGCTACCGTTTTCAACGGCTTCAACCGCTGGTTTCGCCAGCACGTCAGCACGCACGTACCACTGGTCGGTCAGCATCGGTTCGATAACCACGCCGCCACGGTCGCCGTAAGGGACAGTCAGGTCGTGCGGTTTAATTTCTTCCAGCAGGCCCAGCGCGTCAACGGCAGCGACGATCGCCTTACGGGCAGCAAAACGTTCCAGCTTCTGGAATTCAGCCGGGATCGCGTTGGAGTAAACGTCAGACTCTTCGCCTTTGGTGTCGTACACTTCCGCGGTTTCGCGGATGTCGCCGTCAAAGGTCAGAATATTGATCATCGGCAGGGCGTGACGACGACCGACTTCGTAGTCGTTAAAGTCGTGCGCCGGGGTGATCTTCACGCAGCCGGTGCCTTTTTCCATATCGGCGTGTTCGTCGCCAACGATTGGAATACGGCGGTCAACCAGCGGCAGCATCACGAATTTGCCGATCAGATCTTTATAACGCGGATCTTCCGGGTTCACGGCCACGCCAGTATCGCCGAGAATGGTTTCCGGACGGGTAGTGGCGACGACCAGATAATCTTTACCATCTGCGGTTTTCGCGCCGTCGGCCAGCGGATAGCGGATGTGCCACATCGAGCCTTTGGACTCGCGGTTTTCCACTTCCAGGTCAGAGATGGCGGTGCGCAGTTTCGGGTCCCAGTTCACCAGGCGCTTGCCGCGGTAAATCAGGTCTTCTTTGTACAGGCGAACGAAGACTTCTTTCACGGCATTGGAAAGACCTTCGTCCATGGTGAAGCGCTCGCGCTCCCAGTCAACGGAGTTGCCGAGACGGCGCATCTGACGGGTAATGGTGCCGCCGGATTCCGCTTTCCACTGCCAGATTTTGTCGATGAACGCATCGCGACCGTAGTCGTGACGAGTTTTACCTTCTTCAGCGGCAATCTTACGCTCAACCACCATCTGGGTAGCGATACCCGCGTGGTCGGTACCGGCCTGCCACAGAGTGTTTTTGCCCTGCATGCGCTGGTAGCGAATCATGGTGTCCATGATGGTTTGCTGGAAAGCATGACCCATATGCAAACTGCCGGTGACGTTCGGCGGCGGGATCATGATGCAGAAGGACTCTTTGCTTTCATCGCCGTTAGGTTTGAAATAGCCCTGCTTTTCCCAGTGCTCGTAAAGCGGCTGTTCGATATCTTGTGGGTTATATGTCTTTTCCATTATTTCCAGGTTGCCGTATTCAGGTTAAAACCAGCCACGCGGTAAGCTTTGTAGCGATCGCGTGCCGATTGTTTCAAAGAATCTTCGTAAGGGACGAAGTCTATCACTTCTGTGAAAGCGGTGGCAAAATCTGCAAAGCCAACGCGCAAACTGATGAGCAGGTCGCGCGGGCTGCTGTTGCGTTTTTCCGGCCAGGCAATCTCTACCGGTGCGCCGCCTCTGGGACCTTCACCCGCCAGATTATGCGGCACGAAGCTTTCTGCCGGTCTTGCCCACAGGGCTTCATCAAGACGAAAGGCCTGCTTTTCGTTTTCGCAGGCGATCAGCACGCGCTTGCCAGCACGCCAACGTTCTGCGGCAATTTCACACACCAGTTGCTCGACGGCGCTTAAGCCATCAACGGTAGTGTCATTATCCAGAAGATAGAACGTCGCATTCTTCATATATGGGGCTTCTTGTGGTGAATTTAAATGCGTTGCCATGATGCACCCCGTAGGCCGGATGGCGCGGCGCTTATCCGGCCTACGGGGTAATCTCAAACTTACTCGTCGCCGTTAAATCCGGCGCGATTAAGCAGGAACTGCGACAGCAGCGCTACCGGACGACCGGTGGCGCCTTTGGCTTTACCGGAACGCCATGCGGTACCCGCGATGTCCAGGTGCGCCCAGTTATATTTACGGGTAAAGCGCGACAGGAAGCAGCCCGCGGTGATAGCACCACCAGGACGGCCGCCTATGTTAGCCATATCCGCAAAGTTGGACTCCAGTTGTTCCTGGAATTCATCACCCAACGGCAGACGCCACGCGCGGTCGCCCGCCTGCTCAGACGC
Source organism: Citrobacter sp. wls714 (assembly GCF_005281025.1). Taxonomy (NCBI): domain Bacteria; kingdom Pseudomonadati; phylum Pseudomonadota; class Gammaproteobacteria; order Enterobacterales; family Enterobacteriaceae; genus Citrobacter; species Citrobacter sp. wls714. Next base: position 146,722 of record NZ_SZWZ01000028.1, read on the forward strand.
GCCAATAAGCTCGTGCGCCAGCGGATTGTGGTTCGACATCAGGCCGGTGATGTGATGGCCCAAGGCAATCACGCACGCGCCAGTCAGCGTTGCCACGTCAATGACCGCTTCCGGTTCAAAACGCTCGACGTAGGTTAACACGTCGCACAGCACCAGACGGCCTTCAGCATCGGTGTTCAGCACTTCAACGGTTTGACCAGACATGGTCGTCAGCACATCGCCCGGGCGATACGCGCGACCACCCGGCATGTTTTCACAGCCCGCCAGTACGCCGACGACGTTGATTGGCAACTGTAGCTCTGCCACCATGCGCATCACGCCATACACAGCTGCCGCGCCGCACATATCGTATTTCATCTCATCCATGCCTTCGGCAGGTTTGATGGAGATACCGCCGGAGTCAAAGGTTAACCCTTTACCCACCAACACGATCGGGCGTACGTCTTCGGATTCGACACCTTTATACTCAATCACCGACATCAGCGACTCGTTTTGCGAACCATTGCCGACCGCAAGATAGGAGTGCATGCCCAGCTCTTTCATCTGCTGCTCACCTATGACGCGGGTGACAACATTTTTGCTATAGCTATCAGCCAACTGACGCGCCTGAGAGGCCAGGTAGGCGGCGTTACAGATATTCGGCGGCATGTTGCCGAGATCTTTTGCCGCTTTGATCCCGGCGGCAATCGCCAGGCCGTGCTGAATGGCACGTTCACCGCTGGTCAATTCGCGGCGGGTCGGTACGTTGAAGACCATTTTACGCAGCGGACGACGTGGTTCGCTTTTGTTAGTCTTCAACTGATCAAAGCTGTACAGCGTTTCCTGGGCCGTCTCAACCGCCTGACGCACTTTCCAGTAGTTATTGCGACCTTTAACGTGTAGCTCAGTCAGGAAGCAGACGGCTTCCATTGAGCCTGTATCATTCAGGGTATTTATCGTTTTCTGAATGACCTGCTTATACTGACGTTCATCAAGCTCACGCTCTTTACCACAACCGATGAGGAGAATTCGCTCAGACAGGACGTTAGGAACATGGTGCAGCAACAGGGTTTGACCTGGTTTGCCTTCCAGTTCGCCACGACGCAGCAGTGCGCTGATGTACCCATCGCTGATCTTGTCGAGCTGCTCTGCAATCGGAGAGAGGCGGCGTGGTTCAAAGACGCCCACGACGATGCAGGCACTCCGCTGTTTCTCCGGGCTACCGCTTTTTACACTGAACTCCATGCACTACGCTCCTGAATCTTAAAGACAACGGCGGTGGCTACGGATAGAATTGCAAGCTTTCGTAACTCATTCCCGCTGTTGCGGTGACTTCGTGTTAATCTTAACGTTATTACGGCATTGGCACGTCAGAACAATTTCTGAGAGGTGGATCCGTTGAGTATAATGATCTTAGCGACGATTTCGACGACTCAAGAGAATAAATGACGTTTAAGCCATGAAACAAGCTAAATTCCGGCAAAAGACGGGTTTTTACGGGCGTATTTAAAGTGATAATCATAAGATATCTGGTTCGGGAAACGCTCAAAAGCCAACTTGCGATCCTATTCATCCTGCTTTTGATCTTCTTTTGTCAAAAGTTAGTCAGGATCCTTGGTGCGGCGGTTGACGGTGATATCCCGGCGAATCTGGTGCTCTCGCTGCTGGGGCTGGGCGTGCCAGAAATGGCGCAACTTATCTTGCCCTTAAGCCTGTTCCTCGGGCTGCTGATGACGCTGGGCAAACTGTATACCGAAAGTGAAATTACGGTCATGCACGCCTGTGGGCTGAGCAAGGCTGTGCTCGTGAAAGCGGCGATGGTGCTGGCGTTGTTTACCAGTATTATTGCGGCGGTTAACGTGATGTGGGCCGGACCATGGTCCTCCAGGCATCAGGACGAAGTGCTGGCGGAAGCGAAAGCTAACCCCGGCATGGCCGCGCTTGCTCAGGGGCAATTCCAGCAGGCGACTAACGGCGGTTCGGTGCTGTTTATCGAAAGCGTTGACGGCAGCAACTTCAAAGATGTGTTCCTCGCGCAAATCCGCCCGAAAGGTAATGCCCGTCCTTCGGTGGTGGTGGCTGATTCCGGACATCTTACCCAGATGCGCGATGGCTCCCAGGTCGTGACGCTGAACCAGGGTACGCGCTTTGAAGGGACCGCGCTGCTGCGTGATTTCCGCATCACTGACTTCCAGGATTATCAGGCGATTATCGGCCATCAGGCCGTGGCGCTGGATCCAAACGATACCGACCAGATGGATATGCGTACGCTGTGGACGACCGACAACGATCGTGCCCGCGCGGAGCTGACCTGGCGTATCACATTAGTATTCACTGTATTTATGATGGCGCTGATGGTCGTACCGCTGAGCGTGGTGAACCCACGTCAGGGGCGCGTACTGTCGATGCTGCCCGCAATGCTGCTCTATTTGCTGTTCTTCCTGGTCCAGACATCGCTGAAGTCGAATGGCGGCAAAGGTAAGCTGGATCCGGTGTTCTGGATGTGGGCGGTTAACCTGGCGTATCTGGCGCTGGCGATTGTACTTAACCTTTGGGATACGGTGCCGATGCGCCGCTTGCGTGCCCGTTTTATGCGTAAAGGAGCGGTATAATGCAGCCCTTTGGTGTACTTGACCGCTATATCGGTAAAACCATTTTCACCACCATCATGATGACGTTGTTCATGCTGGTGTCGCTCTCCGGGATCATCAAGTTTGTCGACCAGCTGAAAAAAGCCGGGCAGGGGAGCTACGATGCGATGGGCGCCGGGCTGTATACCCTGCTCAGCGCACCAAAAGATATCCAGATTTTCTTCCCGATGGCGGCGCTGCTCGGCGCGTTGTTGGGGCTGGGCATGTTGGCTCAGCGCAGTGAACTGGTGGTGATGCAGGCTTCCGGCTTTACCCGTATGCAGGTGGCGCTGTCGGTGATGAAAACCGCGATTCCGCTGGTGCTGTTGACGATGGCCATCGGTGAATGGGTGGCGCCGCAGGGCGAACAGATGGCGCGTAACTACCGTGCGCAGCAGATGTACGGTGGCTCGCTGCTCTCTACCCAGCAGGGTCTGTGGGCGAAAGATGGTGACAGCTTTGTCTACATCGAGCGGGTGAAAGGCGACGCCGAATTAGGCGGGATTAGCATCTACTCCTTTAACGATAAGCGTCGTTTGCAGTCCGTTCGCTATGCTGCGAGCGCGACGTTTGACCCGGAGCAGAAGGTCTGGCGTCTGTCGCAGGTGGATGAATCTAACCTGACCAATCCAAAGCAAATCACCGGTTCGCAGATGGTTAGCGGGACCTGGAAAACCAACCTTACGCCGGACAAGCTCGGCGTTGTCGCGCTGGACCCTGATGCGCTCTCGATTAGCGGTCTGCATAACTACGTGAAGTACCTGAAGTCGAGCGGCCAGGACGCCGGACGTTACCAGCTCAATATGTGGAGCAAAGTCTTCCAGCCGCTGTCAGTGGCGGTCATGATGCTGATGGCGCTGTCGTTTATCTTTGGCCCGCTGCGTAGCGTCCCGATGGGCGTGCGCGTGGTGACAGGGATTAGCTTCGGTTTTGTGTTCTATGTGCTGGACCAAATCTTTGGCCCATTAACGCTGGTGTACGGCATTCCGCCGATTATCGGCGCGCTGCTGCCTAGCGCCAGCTTCTTCCTGATAAGCCTGTGGCTGATGCTGCGTAAGTCATAATATCCGCCCCTCCCGTAGTGCGGGAGGGGCATTTCACTGCTAGCGTTTTCTGCCGCCCATCAAACTTCCCAACATGCCGCGAATTATCTGATTAGTGACCTGTCGCGCCGCGCTTTTCGCCACGCTCTGTACTACGCCATCGCGCTTACCGCCGCGTGGTCCGGTGCTGCCAAACAGAATATCTTTCAACCCCCCGAGAATACCGCCATCCACGTCGATCGCTTTACCGTTGGCGGGAGGGGTATTTTGCTGCTCGGTGCTGGCCTGTACGCCTTGCTGTAAACGCTCATAGGCGGACTCACGGTCGACCTCTTCCTCATATTTTCCGTACAACGAGGAGTGATTAATCAGCCCGTTGCGCTCGTCGTCGGTTACCGGTCCCATGCGCGAGCACGGCGCAATCACCATCGCCCGTTCCACCACCGACGGGCTACCTTTGGCATCAAGGAAGGAAATTAGCGCTTCGCCGGTGCCCAGCTCCTGAATGGCTTTTTCAGTATCAAAGGCTGGGTTGGCGCGCATAGTTTGCGCTGCGGTTTTCACCGCTTTCTGATCTTTCGGCGTGAAGGCGCGCAGGGCATGTTGCACGCGGTTCCCCAACTGGCCGAGTACGTTGTCCGGAATATCGGACGGGTTTTGCGAAACGAACCACACGCCGACCCCTTTCGAGCGGATCAGGCGGATCACCTGTTCAATTTTATCCAGCAGCACCTGCGGAGCGTCGTTGAACAGCAGGTGGGCTTCATCGAAGAAGAACACCAGCTTCGGTTTTTCCAGATCGCCGGCTTCCGGTAATTGTTCATACAGCTCGGAGAGCATCCACAACAGGCTGGCGGCGTACAGTTTGGGCATCTGGTACAGCTTTTCGGCGCTGAGGATGTTGATCATCCCTTTACCGCTGGCATCGGTACGCATCCAGTCTTTGATATCCAGCATCGGCTCGCCAAAGAAGTGCGCCGCTCCCTGTTGTTCCAGTGACAACAGTCCGCGCTGGATAGCGCCCACCGAGGCGCTACTGATGTTGCCGTACTGGTTCTGGAACGATTTAGCGTTATCGCCAATGTACTGCGTAATGGCCCGCAGATCTTTGAAATCCAGCAGCAACAGACCCTGGTCATCGGCAATACGGAAGATAATATCCAGCACGCCGGACTGCACATCGTTGAGGTTCAGCAGACGCGCCAGCAGCAGCGGCCCGAGGTCAGACACCGTGGCCCGCACCGGGTGGCCTTTTTCGCCGAAGATATCCCACACCGTGACCGGATTAGCATGCGGTTGCCAGTCGGTAATGCCGATGTTTTTCAGGCGGGCGAGCAGCTTTTCAGAGGCTTGTCCTTCCTGCGCTACGCCGGTTAAGTCACCTTTTACGTCAGCCATAAATACCGGCACGCCAATCTCAGACAGCGATTCGGCCAGTTTCTGTAGCGTGACGGTTTTACCGGTCCCGGTCGCGCCGGTAATCAGCCCGTGACGGTTGGCCATGCCTGGGAGTAATAACAGTTCGGTGTCCGGCGTGCGGGCGATTAGCAGGGGTGCGCTCATTGAGATTTCCTCCATTTATCCTGCCTGGAGTATAGGCAACCGTGACGCACTCTTCACCGCTAAATTGCGGAGATTGCGAGGAGAATTCCAAAGTGGCGGGAATAGCCGGGAGGTTTACTCCCCCCGGCAGAGATAATCAGAAGTCGGCTTTCAGCACCACTCGGTAGCGGGCCTTGCCGTCGCGCACGTGCTGGATAGCTTCGTTAATTTGCGACATCGGGTACAGTTCGGTGGTCGGCGATACCTTGCTGCGCCCGGCGAACTTCATCAGTTTGCGCAGCTCGAAGGGTGTACCGGTCGCCGAACCGGAGATGCTACGATCGCCGGCAATTAAGGTAAATGCCGGTACCGGCAACGGTTTCAGCACCGCACCGACGGTATGGAAGTTACCGCCGTAGGCCAGCGCTTCAAAATAGGGCTGCCAGTCGAGGTCGACGTTAACCGTGTTAATGATGAGATCGAACTGGCCCGCCAGCGCTTTTAGCGCATCCGGATCGCGGCTGTTGACCACCTTATCCGCTCCCATCGCCAGCACCTCCTGCTCTTTCGCCGGATTGGAGCTGAACGCGGTCACCTCGCAGCCCATCGCGTGTAACAGCTTAATGGCGATATGCCCCAGCCCGCCGATGCCGATCACCCCGACGCGGCTGGTGGCAGTGATGTGGTGCATCAGTAGCGGTTTGAACACCGTGATACCGCCGCACAGCAATGGGCCAGCTGCCGCCAGATCGATGCTCTCCGGCAGCGGGATCACCCACTGCCAGTCTGCCCGCAGCTTCTCGGCAAAGCCACCCCGATTGAGAATTGTGGGAACGGAACCTTGCAGGCAGTTAATCTGATTACCGCTGATACAGGCGTCGCAATGCCCACAGCTGCGCGCCGTCCAGCCAACGCCGACGCGCTGGCCAACTTTCAGCCCCTTATCCTGCGCCGCGCTGCCGAGCGCCGCCACGCGACCAATCACCTCATGCCCGGCAACCAGCGGATACTGAGAGAACCCCCATTCGTTGTCGATCATCGACAAATCGGAATGGCAGATACCGCAGTAATCGACCTGTACCTCGACATCTTCCGGCTTAAGCTCGCCCGCATCATATTCATAGAGTTCGAGTTCGCTGCCCGCCGCTTTTGCGGCGTAGCTTTTTATCATCGACATCGTGTTTCCCTCAGTGTGGTGTTGAACTGGAAGTGTAGAGCATGGGGAAACCGGGCGCTTCGCAGAAGGGGGGATTAAGGAGGTGGCAAACTGTGATGATGGTTACAGTTAAGAAAGGTAATGCTGAAATTTTCAACACTTAGCGAGCCAGACACATGCAGGTGCTTGCATGGTGGCGCATGACAGGTATAATCCACAACGTTTTCCGCATCCCTTCCGTGCCGGAGTGGCGAAATCGGTAGACGCAGTTGATTCAAAATCAACCGTAGAAATACGTGCCGGTTCGAGTCCGGCCTTCGGCACCATCGGAACATCAATAGACGTCAACGGACGTCTTTTTTTGTGCCTAAAATTCAGTATTTACCCATCATTCCCGTTATATTAACTCTCTCAAGGTCAACCGACTTCAACGTACATCTACCAACAGATGTTGGTACAGATGATGGTATTTCCGGTTCGATAATGCTTGTACCAACAGGGAGGGGATAAGCATGGCTCTAACAGATATCAAAGTCAGAACAGCCAAGCCAATGGATAAGCAATACAAGCTTACTGATGGCAACGGTATGCATCTTCTCGTCCATCCAAATGGTTCAAGATACTGGCGTCTGCAGTACCGCTTTGGCGGGAAGCAAAAGATGCTGGCTTTGGGCGTTTATCCTGAGGTGTCTCTTGCGGATGCCAGAGCTCGTCGTGATGAGGCTCGTAAGTTGTTGGCAAACGGCATCGATCCGGGAGATAAAAAGAAAAATGATAAGGTTGAGCAGGAAGAAGCACGTACTTTCGAACAGCTTGCTATTGAGTGGCATGCCACAAATAAAAAGTGGTCGGAAGAACATAGCCGACGAGTGCTGAAAAGCCTGGAGGACAATCTCTTTCCAACCATTGGCAAACGTAATATTGCCGAACTTAAAACGCGGGACTTGTTAGCCCCAATAAAAGCCGTGGAGATGTCTGGACGTCTTGAGGTTGCGTCACGGTTGCAACAGCGAACTACAGCAATTATGCGTTATGCAGTACAGAGCGGTTTGCTTGACTATAATCCTGCTCAGGAGATGGTTGGTGCTGTTGCTTCAAGTAACCGGCAGCATAGGCCTGCGTTAGAGTTGAAACGTACTCCTGAACTCCTTCAGCGCATTGACAGTTATACCGGTAGGCCTTTGACTCGTCTTGCCGTTGAGTTAACCCTCCTGGTCTTCATTCGTTCCAGTGAACTACGTTTTGCTCGTTGGTCTGAGATAGATTTTGAAACATCAATGTGGACGATACCAGCAGAGCGAGAAGCTATTGAAGGGGTAAAGCACTCCCAGCGTGGCTCAAAAATGCGTACACCTCATTTGGTGCCGTTATCTCGTCAAGCGTTAGCAATCCTTAAACAGGTACATAAGCTTAGTGGTGATCGCGATTTTGTTTTCATTGGCGATCACGACCATCGCAAACCGATGAGTGAAAACACGGTGAACAAGGCCCTGCGTGTTATGGGTTATGACACAAAGGTAGAGGTTTGTGGGCATGGCTTTAGGACAATGGCGTGCAGTTCGTTGATTGAATCAGGACTGTGGTCGAGGGATGTGGTTGAACGGCAGATGAGCCATATGGAGCGTAACTCTGTGCGCGCGGCTTATATTCATAAGGCCGAGCATCTGGATGAGCGCAGGTTGATGCTACAGTGGTGGGCTGATTTTCTGGATGCGAACCGTGAGAAAGCGGTGAGTCCGTTTGACTATGCGAAGATAAATCGGGGTAATGGCGAATGAGTTGAATGCCTTTATTTCTCGGTTGATGTTTATATTAAAAAGACCAACCAGCCCACTTAGGACTGGTTGGTAGTTGTATTTTTTACCGTGTTATCAGAATTCCATCTGCCAGGTACAAAGCCGCCAGACAAAAAGGATGTCTGCAATAATGCCTTGAATGTACATATAGTTGCTAGCATCATCGCAAACATGTACTCATGGATTCTCCAACGCAATGACCTCTGATAAAACCCTAAAGCAAGCGATATCAAATATTACTATTTGGCGCAAAGGCGAACAGCGTGCGCCACATAAGCCATTATTGTTGCTGCACGTCCTCTCACGCCACGGCATGATCTCTCGCCAGTAATGATTTTTTGCTCCACGTTTGTTGTTACCAACTTCAGTATGAATGGATTCCAGCGATCTGTATTTTTCCGGTAACTATCCATAGTTGGTTGCCAGAAAACCACCGGTGCCGCTTCACCCGTAATCTTCACCACTGATGGCGATGGCTTTAGGCCAAGATTTCTCTACATTACAGGCTATTTCCATTTTGTCCATAGGTTAGCATCCGACTGGTGACAAAAGCTCAATTTTGTCACCAGCTGTTCCGAAACGATTTTCATTAAATCAACCACATGCTAAACCGATCAGCTTGGCTGAATACGACTGCTCAGGTTTCACGATATTCCGATGATGAAGTTCACGCTCCAAGACGGCTTCAATTTTATGCGAATCCACTCCGTGAGCGCTGTTCTTCCCCTTAGCTTTAAACACAGTATCTATTTGCTTTTCTAAATGAGGTATTCGGTTACCATCTCCATCGACAGCAAGTTTCATGATAGAGTGAATGTTATGTCCTTTTTCGTTGGCAGCCCTTACTTCCCACACAGAAACGGTTTCACCAGAATTCAGCTCACTAGAATAGAAACTAAGGTATTCAGGATCAAGATTGCGGTATTTATCGAGCAGTTCTGCAATCACTGGGTGATCCAAACCAACCAAATGCAATTTTTCTGAATTGGTTGCTTCTTCTCGATCCGTGGTAAATAGCATTTGCTCGAAACCATCTTTTACCAATGCAAATTGCTTTTGTCCGCGAATCTCAATGGATTCACCTTCGTATGGTAACGCCATCTGCATAAACCTGATCAGGTCATCTATGGATTCCCCGGTATCTGAAAGTGGTGCATAGTCATCCAAACTGAAACCATCCAGATCCTGGAATAGTTCGAATACCGCATCCTTGGCATGGCGGGCATTATCCATGGCCGCCTCAAGCTCCAGTCGGGTACGCTTCAGCTCAGGGTCTTGCAGTGCCTGCGAGTAAAGTTGCTGATAGTTAACCTGCTCCGATAATTGGCCTAGGATTTGTGATCGAAGATCTTCTTCCACCTGACCCTTCTCATCCACTTTGCCAAGCGCCTTGGCAATCTCCTCCAGCTTTTCATCAAGCAGCAGGAAAATGCGGCCTTCAATAGTGTCACCCAGAACGAGGTTATAAACCTGTGCCGTATCACGCTGCCCATAGCGGTGAATACGGCCAATGCGCTGTTCCATATCCATTGGGTTCCACGGCAGGTCAAAGTTAAACAACACCCGTGCATGTTGCAGGTTGATACCTTCCCGACCGGCTGCTGTACAGATCATCACACGAGGGCCATTTGCTTGCTTGAAGCGTTTTTCCGCCGCGAGCTTACTTCCGTGATCGCCACCTTTCAACACAACAACGCCTTGGCCTGGGTATGCCTTTTCAATCTGCTCACCCAACATTTCCACCGTACCCAGATAGGTGGCAAATATCACAATGCGTTCCTCTGGGTTTTGCTGCCACAGCACACCCAAAGCTCCAATGAGCTTATCTACTTTAGTTTCTCGGGCTGAAGGGAACAGCCCCAGTAGTTCTTTAATGCGGAACCGCTCTTCTGGTAGCGCGTAAGCCACAGCATCCATGGCCGCATCTTCAGCGGCGGCAGTTTCCAGCTCAACGGAAAAAATATCGGATACAGCGGCCAACTGCTCTTCATTGATCTTTTTGAGCAGACGACGCTTGATGTCATTCAGTATGCGGTCGATCTCAAGGTCAGACAGACGATCATTACCAAAATCAAATTCGACGCGAATTTGTTCTTTTGCCTCGTTAAACGCAATGTCTCTGGCGTCGATATCGAGATTCTCATCGTGCATTAAGCCCTCATGAACAGTCAGGGCCAAAAGTCTTCGCCTCAAAGTGCGATGCACGGCAGCAAAGCTGGACGCTGCAATCTTTTGGAAGATCGTCATTACAAAGCCCAACGCAGTTCCTTTCCCGCCCTGCTTCTTGGCCAGAGCAAAACCGTCGCGCAAGTATTCATTCAAGGCGTTATAGAAATCGCGCTCTTGCTCTGACATCGAAAAAGCTTCGGTATGAACCCAGCGCCTAGCGAACAGCGTGGAACCATCAGCTTTGCAGGCATCGGCTTTGGTGCGGCGAAAAATAATCGGATTCAAGCGGTGACGTTCTTCCACCATCTCGGTTTCACTGGAAAACAACGTGGGGTCAAGTAAATCAATCAGCTTCCAGAAACGGAAATGATCGCCCTGGTGTGGTGTGGCTGACAGCAGAATCATATCTCTACTGTGGTCGCGCAAGGCTTCCGCCAGTTTGTAGTTCTGGGTTTTGCGCGTTTTGCCACCTTGCTTATATGCAGTACAGTGATGCGCTTCATCAAAAACGATTAAGTCCCAACGGGGTGCCTCGAGTATTTTCTTGATTCTCGCCGGGCGCTTTAAGGTGTCGATACTGGCAATCAGCAGATTATGCTTCGCAAACGCATTACTGCGGCGATCGCTGACATCGCCTTCGTGCCCGAAGACTTCAAAGTTTAAATTGAAAACTTCATTCAGCTCGCGGTGCCAGTTGTTAACCAGACCCGCCGGAACAACCATCAACGCCCGGTTCAGCTCACCACGACTGGCCAATTCCCTCAGAACCAATGCGGTTTCAATAGTTTTTCCTAATCCCACTTCATCGGCAATCAGAAAACGACGCGGGCTCGCACAGGCAACCCTATGAGTCAGCACTACCTGATGGGGTAGCAAATCAATCTTGGCCGAAGTCAATGAGCTGGCGGAATCCTGAAGCGGTAATTCATGCGCTTTCCAGGAAAGCCACGCTTTCGTGTCGCTATCTGCATGTTTGCCAATACTGGCCACCACGCGCTCATTATGACTGAGTGCTGCCACCAAGGTGCTGAAAGGCACCTGCCGCTCACCTTGGGGAAAAAAGACACGGGCGTAACCGCCCCCAACTGAGATAACAACACCTTGGCCAAATTCATAATGACTGACACGTTCACCGGGTTGAAAATTCATGGCTACCCCTATTAGCTGATCCGCTCTAGGTATAAACCCAGCCATTCGTTAGTTTTTCCACCAGAGGAGGATTCAATACGGCGCACATCTTTCTGTGCACCGTTCCAGATGCATTGCCCTAACGGAAACATCTGAGCATTGTATTTACCAGCCAAGCACCAGTGGTAGGTACTGGTGGTCAGATCTTCCTTCCAGCGGCCCTGATCTGGCATCCAGAAAATCAACGCCGCATCAGCATGGTTCTGGAAGTCGTAGATCATTTCGTAAATCTCTGACTCCAGCCATTCCAGTGCATCTCCTGGCGATAAAGCGTCTACTGCTACGTCCAACCCTGCGACGTATAAGCCATCGTCATTTAGCAGTGGCATATCATCCGGCCAGCCCGCTTCGTAGTAGCTGATGAATTGACGAAGGCTGATAACCTGGCTAGCAGCATTTAGTTCAGCCAAAGTTTTGCCACACCAGAGCACTGAGATACCGCGTCGTTTCCATTTATCGTTGGTCAGAACATCGCTCATACTTCATCTTCCATACCAAACAATGATATTTGTGCCTGCATAATCTGCTGATGATCTGCTTCCCATCTATTAAACAATTGCCTTGCCAAAGTACAGGCATTGCGCATAGAAGAGTCGGCTCCGTTGTGAACAAGCCAATCCAATAGGTTCCCTAATGCGGGGTGAGGCTTAAAGTCTTCATCCAGAATTTTCTTGGTGTTGATGCCGCTTTCCGGGTAACAGGCACCAACAAGCAACATCGCCTGATCGAAGTCACGGCTCACACTGCGATTGCTGGCCATTCGTTCTTGCGCGAATTCTAGTGGCGAGCGCCAATGAAATGCCTTTGGACGAGTGGTTTCAGTGGCCCAGCCCAAAGCGACAAAAGTAGAAGGAGCTATACCGCTACCGCGTAGGAATTTCTGCATCTGATCACGTTCTACTGAGGGTTGGCGTGCAAAAATACGCAGGAATTGGCGGGTGTTTGGCTCACACACTACCGGGGTACCACCCGATTCTGATTCTGATTGGTCATCTAGGATTTGGTTAATCCCTACCAACGCTTCGTTAACCGTGAATTCGCGGCCTTCCTCAACATACACCTGGCCATAGTGGCGTGAGAAATATTCCAAAGCTTTACCGCGCTTGATGACCTGAATATCTGCTACTGGCAAACCTTTTGACTGGTGATGTTCTAACAAGCCTTGTAGCTGACGCACATCGGCGAGAATCTTGCGACGAAGGCGCGCCCAGCTGATTTTGCTGGGTGCTTCAGTACGCTTGCGGCATACATGAATGATGTCGTATTCAATAGTCTTGGAGCCAAACTCACCTTTGCCCTTGGTTTCATCGCTGCGAATAGGATAGGTTGCTTCCAGATAATAGCCCGCGTCGAACAAGCTTTCTAATACATCAACCCATGGCTCATCTTCGCTGTGATGGAAGGTAAAAGCCAAAATGCCCCCCGGTTTCAACAGACGATTCGCCTCCCGCCAACATTCGGTCAGCAGACGCTTATAGAACGCATCTGGGTCATCTGGATGGCGCGCTCTGTTAGAAACAGCTTCCAGCGTTTTTGGCGTGTATTCCCCTGCGTAAACCTCAGGGTATTTATCTTTCAACAGCAGACGTAGCCACACATAGAAGAAATCCGCTAACTCAGCGTAGTGCAGCAGACCACCAAATGGTGGATCAGTAATTACGAGATCATACGATTGATCAGCATACTGTTTTAATTCCGTCGATGAACCACAGGTTACTAAGGTACCCGGTAACACAGGGTCATTTGGCATGGTTTTGGAGCTTTTCCCGCTGACCAATTTGCCGATGTCGTCGGACATATTGCTCAGCATCTCGTTAGATACGGTTTCCCATGGCTGTTTGCACCACCCTAGACCTTTCAGAGTGTTTGCTCTGCATGATGCCCAATTCCCTCTCCCTAAATTAGAAAATACTGAGTTCTCAATTACAGTAGATTTAGGGTGATAGTTATTATTGCTAAACATCGGCTCCATTTTGTCTGCATTGTTATTCCAGAAGCAAAACATATTCTGATTGCGCAGATATTGCTGAAATGCACCCAAAACTATTTCTTTACTGGTGTCACTGAATCCATGAGATGTATCGATAGCCTTGAGAATCTGTGCATGAATAAGAAGCTGAAGCGGGTTAAACATGGTGTTCCAGTGTGTAAAACCATGATTGGGAACGCCGCCTTGCAAGTGGTGTGTCATAAATCCATAAGGCAATTCAGACTCGGGCCAATAACCTCGCAAATCCGAATTTTTCCTTTTTTGCCACTCAGATACCGCCAAATTTTGTCGCTTGGCAGCATTGCTGTCTGATGGAGCAAAGTAGCGGCCATTATAAGGTGCACCTGTTGCATCACGACCAGGTGAATAACACTGCAATACGTAAGCAGCCATTGGGCCTGTTTGGCCAGAAGCTTTGATGCTGTCGAGTACATCTTGCTGACGACCACATGTACTTTCCTGACAAGTGAAATTAGATTTCTTAGGAATGGTGCCTTGCTGAGTGTTTATTACCAACCCTAAATCCGGACAAATAATTTCTTCAGGCAATTTACCGCGCACTTCAAGAAGTTTCAGTGTCTTTGTTCTGTGTAGATTCCAACGCTGCGTTGCTTCAACTTCGCTTAAGGAGGTGCCGCCAAATATTCCTGTATCGTCAGCCTTTGAAGAACCTTTCAGCCAATCAGGATGAACAAGGAGAGACAAATCAATCTTTTTATTTTTACTCATCTTCTTAAGTAAACGCGGGGATTCGCCTTTTTGCGCCGCAGCTTCATCGTGATACGGATGCTGGCAATGAGGGCATTGGTAGTTGCCAACGCTGTCCATGATGGCGTAAGGAGCTTCTGAATCGGTTACGACCAGCGGAACATTAGGAGCCATGCGGGCTTCCTGGCGCTCAATATCAAAGCTTGATCCGCAGTGTTGGCATTCAACATCCTGCCAAGTTTTAACCGATAGAGATTTGACCGCTACCACTGGGGATGTCATCAATGGAGTACGGTGTCCGCATCCGGGGGCAGCACAAGGGCCGTGCTTAGCCCAGAAGGTATAAATGACCTCCGGGCCTTCGTATGCGTAATCTTTGCGCTCCTCAGGTGTCAGAGCCAGTGGATCAAAATCATTGCCCATGACTTTGCCAGTAGAACGCTGTGTCCATTTCCCTTTTTCGCCATCAGGGCCTTCGCAGGCGTAAAACGGCATGATCTGGGGTTTTACTTCATGTTCGACGTGATCAAATAGTTTGTTCACCTCATCCAGATCGACATCAGCTAATTCGTTCTTTACAACCAGCCAGGCTACCGGGTTGAGATCGTTGCCGGTCATCTGCATGCCGAGCCGAGCACCTTCCACCAATGTGGTACCGCCTCCCATGAAAATATCAGCCACTTTCAATTTTTTGAACGCTTGGTTGTTCTGGTGATTGGCGTAATAGTTATCCCAAACTAATTTGGCAGATTCTGATGGTTCATCGGGCGCTTTGGTAGCAGCCGCAATCAACATAGAGCGGAATACACTGGAACGGCGACGTGCCCACCACTTACTCATCTGGTAGATTGGTTTGCCCGCATTACCTTCAATCTGCGCAATCTGGTTAATTGGCAGAATCGGAAAATCAATTTCAAGACAGGTTAAAGGGCGATTGGGGTCAGAAAAATCGACCGATTCCAGTTGTGCTTTTTTACCGGCACTAACGGCTTCTGCCACCAATTCTTCTGTCAGTTCTGCTTTCGTTTTGTTAGATGCCATAAAATTACTTATCCAAAGGCCAGCAAAGAATGCTGACCATTAATTATTCGGTTTCGACAGTTCGATAAAGGGTACAGCCACTTCTAATAGGCTCAGTCCACCATGGGCAAGGCTTGGGTAGCCGCCTTGTGAACGCCATTTTTTGCGGCCCAGCACCATGTTCCAGTTGCCATGCTGCGTCGTCAGTACCTGAGATAATGGCGGAACCCAATGTTGTTCGGTTTTTGCGTCTTTTATTTCGTTATTACGACCAGACTTAAATTGCCCTTTTAGATAGGCTTTTTGGTCTTCCGGGTAAACATCAGGAAACAACGCAGGGTTTGAATACCCATGGTCAGCAGTAATAACCAGACGACGGCCTGTGGCAAGTTTGTCGATGAAAGCCCAGAATTCATCGCCAATTAATACAGCTGCGGCTTCTTTAGCCAACACCCGGTAACCAGCCCCCTGTTCAGCCAAGTGGTGCATACGTTCATCAGGCCAGTGATGCCAGAAGATAATGTTGGGATCAGCCTTAATCAGGGATGCACAATCTATCCATGGCAGGTCGGTGGATTCTGTGAAGGCCTCAGGGAACGCAGCACTATTCCCCTGGTTGTTTTGCAATCTAGCGCGCTGCCCAAACCCCATTGCCCGAGCAAACGGCGTGGTATCACCGGGTAGCTCAGAGGCAGTTGCACCGGCGCTGTGAACGGTATAGCCACGCTGTTGTGCACTTTCGAGAATCCAAGGCACCTCTCGCAGCGATAATGCGTCCAGAATCAGAATGGCTTTCGGTGTTGTATGGCGTTGCCAGAATGCTTTCAGAGCATCTACGGTTTTTGGCGAAGCACTCTCGAACGATACCCATAAATCCCAGGCACTGCCTGCCAACACATCATCCAATGGTTTGATGGCTCTATCCCGTTCGGTTGTTCTTGCATCTGCCAGATCCTGCCTGATCGGTTCCGCAAAAAGGGGCCAGAGAGCCGAAAAAATTTTCAGCCACGCTTCCTGTGGTGGCAGCCTGTGTATATCAGCGATCAGTGACTTATCCATATACTTTCGCTCGTCGATTATTGTTCTTTATCCAGATCCAGAGAGTAAGTAACGCCATCCGGTAAGTTTTTCAGCAGGTGCTCTAATTGAGCTCCAGTGAGCTGTGAGGTGGATAACTTAACGTCCTTCACCTTACTGCCTTTGTTAATTCCCCATTGCTCAAGCTTGCCGAGCAGGCTCAGTGTCGAGGTATTTTGCGCACTGTGGTGGGCAACGAAACCACCACTGGAACCACCGAAAAGCGATCCTGGTGTTGGTGTCGTACCGGATGCTGTGCTGCTACTGCCTGAGCCTAAGGGTGGCTCGTTAACACCACCGGTGTTGATTTCTTCTGGCACGCCGGGAACAGGTTGAACAGGGACTGAACCGCCTGAGCCAACAGAGCCTCCGGGCAGGTGCAGTGTTGTATCTTCCAAATCTTTACCGCTGCCCAGTTTTCCTCGTACTCGCAACCAAGCATCTTCTGTGGTTTCTGACGGCTTTTTCTCGTACAGACTGCCTTTGGCATTGATAGCAATTTTGCCTTCTGCACAAGCTCGGCCAATGCGCTCTTTAACGGCTGTTTCACCCAGCCAAGGAATGCTTTCTGCACCTTTTGGGGCTGGCTCTTTCAACTGTTCGATGAATTCGGCCACGCTGCGGCTATTCGTTGCGGCATCAAGCAGCATGGTGTCGAATTCTTCGGGAATGAACAGCTCGCTGCGGATTTTCTCATCCAGTTTTTCGAGGATCTGTAACCCTTCTGCGCCGTGCTGTGAAATCTCAAACTCGCATTGAGATGGGTCTGCGAAATTCCACACAACCAAGACTGCAAAACGATCAAAGCGGGATTGCAACTGCTCACGCAGTTCCTTCTGGTACTTCAGATGCAATTGAGAGTACTCACGCTCTGAGTTTTTCCAATCGCTAGCGAGATAAACTGCACGGGCTAATACCAGCAAAGACTTGTCATAAAAAATATCGCCAGTACCCGCACGTGGCAGCAGAAAGCGCACGGTGTTTCTTGCTTTGGCCACACGGTTCTTCAGCCATTCACCTAGCTCTTTGTTATCCAGCGATGCTTTGGGCATAACAATCACTGGAATACGGTTATCCCAATGCTGAGGATGATCTTTTTCTTCAATATCCGACCATGGCGCAGTGCGCCACTGTTTCTTCAATACAATAGTTCGATAGATACTCGACTGATTGCCATCTCCAACCAGGGCGTAACGAATCTCTTTGGCAAGATGTTCTACATCCTCATCCTTTTGAAAGAGCTTGTCGTTTTTAGCATGTGCTAACAGCTTGGCCTGTGGATTCACCTCATTCTTGAACACCAAACGGTTGGCTTGGCGGTGAATGTTGAAGCTGTTGTCCTCGATTACTGCAAGCTCGGCGGCAAATAGATTGTCATCTATCGCTTTGCGCTCGGTAATATCCAGCTGCAATTCTGACGGTTCAGCACCGGCATGATTTTCCAATGACAAAGAACGAAGCCAGAGAGCTGAAAGAATAGGCTCAAGATGCGGCACCTGAGCAGTAGGTACACCGTTTTTAACAGCTTCAAGATTGCGCAGTGCATTCTCACGCAAATCCCTATGCAGTTGACTTGCTACCGAATCCAGTAGTGAGGTAACGCCTGATTTTTCACTGGTTAAGCTGAAGTTCGCTGGTGTAAGTATGGCCGTGTCGTCACCTGATTCCTTAAAGACATCCACCAGAATACGCAAGAGATCACGTGTCTCTTGAGTTTCTGTTGCGATAAGTACCTGATCATCTAACAATTGCAGAAGTCTTGGCGAGTATGGCCAAGCCTCAATGAATTGCAGTCTGTGTTTTTCATGCTCAGAGCCTGAGATATGACTTAAACGCAGAAATTCATCCACGTGGGTTTTAATCAAAGAGGCAATATCAGACTCTGGGATGTTCATCCTGTTTTCGAAGATCCGATAGAGCAGCAAGCGCTGTCTGTCTCGTTTGGCTTCTGGCCCTTTAAAATCGATCCGCACTGGGTTTACGCGGAACAGCTGCTGCGCCGCGTCGGAGCTACCTTCGCGCACAGATACCACAAGCGTCAGAAGCTCAGGGTGCTTTTCAGATATTTCCGAGAGAATTTGGATGAAGTTAAACGCCCAGGTCTTGCGCTTGTACTGGTTGGAGTTAGTTAAGCCTTCAAACCACGTTTGGAATTCATCCAGAATAAGGATGAATGGTTTATTCTCTGCCATTTCCAGAATCAGGTCATAACTTGGCACCTCGGTACCGTGCACTTCCCACTTGGCTTTGATGATGTTGCCGTGCGGATGCTGGTCGAACAGAACATCCCATACATGCTTATAGCGTTGCAAATGCAAGCTTTCGGTAATGACATGCATGCCATACTGTAACTTAAGGTCCGCAATGTCTGGATTTTTCAGTCGGGTAGACCAGTCATTCAACCAGTTTACTGTTGCATCCTTATCCTGGTGCATATGTGACAATGCGGCCATAAGGTGTGATTTACCTTGGCCCCGCGCACCGATAATTACAACAGGCTCAGCCCGGCCAGCTTGTACAGCTTCCACAGTCTTGAGCATGTCGATTGAGGGGTAAGTGATTTTCAGAAATTCACTTGCAGACTTATCGAGCGCACCAGTGCCATTCCGGTTATGCATTTCGATCATCGTTCCTTTGATACGACGACCGGAAAATTCTTCACGTAACTTCAGTCCTAGCATGGTTAGATCTCATTTTTACTTGATATTTGGTTGTGATGCTGCGCTATCCCGGTATCTATCTCTTCTTTATTAAAACGCTACGAGATGACCACTTTGAACGCAGGTATCTTACCTGCTGTGGCCATGCGATAGACAGTACGCTCGTTGAGCTTGAGGTACGACGCGACATCCTTAACGGTCATTATTTGCTCACTCATGTTTGTTGTCCGTAGTGAGTACAATGTTTTGTCGGTATAGTACAAGGAGGTCCTTTTTTCTTCAAAATTATCTCTAAATGTCAAGGCTGTGTTTGCTTAATACCTAGCTCCACCGCTCTAGCTCCCGGACAGGGACATCGTAAAAATCTTGAGTAATGCGATTCTGGATAATGGATGAGACAGCAATAACTCAGTACGTCGGGATTGTTAATCCGGGCAACGCAGTAACATGCTATACCCTGACTCCTCATGCTTACCATCATTACGGCACAAAATTCAGCTATGGCAAAGCGGGTGCGCTGTTGCGTTCTTTTGAGTCCGAAGAAAATAACTAAACCAGGGCATGCCCCTGGTTTAGTTATATAGACGTTATTTCTGCTCGGCTTTCAGGTGCGCGGTCTCTTTACCCTGTGCCTCTAACTGATTTACAACCCAGTCAAACACGACTTGTGTGCCAATCGGACCATCCTGCGACAAGCGCGGATCAGGGTCAAAGGCCGTTTCAATCACATAGGGGTTCTGAAGGCGTGTTTTGGCGACATGAACCATCCTATCTTTATCATTCGGGCGCAACATATCCACCTTGTTCAGACAGACCAACACAGGCTTGCCCTCCGCCTTTAACTTCTCCAGTGTCTGCACGTCATGACCTGAGACACCACGGTTGACGTCGACCACCAGCAAGAACAGATCGGTATGCTTGATATTATCATTCACCAAGTCATTGACCTCGGAACGCACGTCGTGAAATCCAGGGAAGTTAATAAGTTTAATAGTACCTGTGTGTCCAAGGTCATACACTTTAGTATCAGATGTAGACCCTGCAATGGGATTGATATTGCCGGTATCAACACCGAATACGCTTTTAAAGAGCGCATCTTTGCCGACGGAACCATCTCCCACTACGCTGATAGTCAGGCGTTTTAATACGTTCTGACGCAGCATCGCGATATGTACGATCGCCGGAACCGTCTTACGAAACGCCGGGCCTGCAATTTCTACCGCCAGCCATGCACCGGAAGCTATCCAACCAATTGGCCCCAGGAATGCACCGACACCGCGTACCAGAGCAGCATTTGCCGCAAAGTTGAGGCCATTACCCATCAGCGAGCGGGCCAGCATGTTGGCCAGAATAACGGACATCCGATACACCGCAAAGCCGCCAAACTGGTTCAGCATCACCTGTGAGGCCATTAATGTACCCGCCAGAATTGCTCCCTGATCTTTCTCGGAAAGGTTCATCGAACGCATTAACGCACTGCGTTCTTCATCACTCATTTTTTTCAGTGCATCGGAAAAGAGATGCTGAATGATGAACTCTTCGTTGAGCTCTACCGACATGTTTTTGTTGACCCCTTTAACCTTAAGCTTTTCGCCAACATCACAGACGATTTCTTCATATTCCACACCTTCGCCACTGCGAAACAGGCTGGCAATATCATTGCTGCCCATTTTGCGCAGGTAATGGGCAATTTTTTCAGCATCGGAACGGGTGCTGCTGCGCTCCATCTGTACCTTCAATTCTTCCTTGGTGGTGCTAAGATAGCCAAGCAGTGGCGTAATATCTTCTTTGTTCTGTGCCAGCGAGCGTTGTAATACATCAACGAGTGAAAGAGTTTTGTTCATTATTTTTTCCTTTTAAACAGGTACTGCGCCATACCGCTGCACCTGCGTTCACTGTATAAAGTTAGGCTAATGCCAAGACAAGATTATCGCTACCCGCTACCGGATAAATGGTAATACGCATCTGCGCTAAAGCTGCGCCTGCCGCACTCCCGAGCAGCGCGCCGGTCAACGCGCCAAGCATGCCGCCGCACATCGCCCCCACCACCGTTCCGGTTGCCGCCCCTGCGGCACAAAAAACAATCACACGCCCGGTTGAAGCATCTTTAAACTGAACCGTAATACGGTGCGCTTTGCAGAAATCACGCAGTTCGCTTTCAACGTTTTGCAGCAAGCTAGCCGGGATTTCGAAGCGTGTCCCTTTGGCTTTCACGGCAATAAAGGCTAACAGTTTACTGATCTGGTCTGGACTCGCAATTTGGATATTCATCGTTTTATCTCTTCGTTTGTGTGTAGTGATATAACTAATGCGAATTGCGTGCCAACTTTCAAATAAAAAATTAATCGTTACTTATCATATAATTATAAATTTCATGTTATGTTGACTTCATTGTCTAGTGATGAAAACATTATTTAATATTTAACTTAATGATGAAATCGACACTGTGGATATTCGAATTATCAATTTTAGCGAAGAGAAACGTCCCGCCGATTTGGCGCTGTATTGGTATCAGGCCGGCTTGAAATCATCCCGCCAACAGACGGTTTCACTTACCGGTGATATCACAGACATGATTTCGCAGGCCGTAATGGATGAATGGAAGCAGGCGCTGAATCTGCTTGTGAAACAGGAAAATATCAAAGCACTGGAGAAAAGATATCCGAACTTTATGCAGTGGATCGCGTTAATTACCGCTCAAGGACCCGGTGTTGTATTACAAAATGAACATAACCTATTTTCCGACTTAGCGATAACGGATCCCTACGATCAGGTTAATGACCGCCTCTTTGTCAGTCAGGCGCGAACTATCGTGACGCGCAAAACGGTTTTTTTGTTGCCAGACAGCTCGCCATCAAGCTCAGCGCTGTATCGGGAGGATGACCGTAACGAATTTATCCGTTCCCTTTCTGCATTCCTCAGCGCAGGAAATACCTCTATTGCACTGGCAAAATCCGGAAATAAAACCGGCGGAGATGTTTCAATTTTCAACACCGTGCTGGCGTCGCTGTTTGCCAGGACTTCGCAATTACGGTTGGATGAAGACACAGGTATTCACATCAAGCATGGCCCCTTGCTTATCGAGGGAGATACCGGCACTGGAAAAAGCGCGGCGGCTAAACATCTGGCTACGAAGATGGGTAAAGCAATGGTTGAAATTAACCTTGCCGCAGTCAGTGAAACATTGCTGGAAACCCGCATGCGGGGATCAACGAAAGGTGCATTTACCGACGCGATCGACAAAAATGGCTTTTTTGAAGAAGCACATAATGGTGTGCTCTTCCTGGATGAATTGCAAAGCGCAAGTTTGGCCTCACAAACACAGTTACTGGATTTATTGTCCGCTATCAGTAACGACGTCTGGATCAGCAAAGTGGGGGAGGATGCGTCGAAGACAAAATACGATGTCAAAGTGGTACTCGCGGTCAATGAGCCTGTCTCGCGCCTGCTGGCCGAAGGTCGGTTACGCCGCGATTTGTTTCACCGTATCCGAGACGTAGTGAAATTCAAATCACTCAACGAGCTGTTTGCTGAGGACCGTGCTCACGCGTTGTTAACACTCATCCTCACGCTCTACCGATGGAAATCCTTTAACCAGCCCGTTTTTGCCAGCGATGGAAAATCGATGCAGGCGCTGTCGCAGCTTTTTACGGTTTATGAAGAGGGTGTTATAGATAAAATATTGTGCGCTCCTTGGCCAGGAAACTTTCGCCAACTAGAACGCTTTGCGTGGGATCTCTTCTTTGTCCTCGGTGACAGAACCAGAGTGACCAACGAGATTATTGACAGTCTGCTCAAAGAGGAAGCAAATCGTATTCCTGCCTCGTTTATTGAAGCACAGCAAATCAACAACGAGCAAACTGCCCCCACAATATTCAGCGAAGTGGAAAACATTATCAAAAAAAACCATTTCAACTTGAAAGCCTCACTGCCTGAACTCGGTGTGTATCGTCTGCGAACCTACAATGCTCTGAAAGGATTCATTCGCGAAAACAGAGCTCAGTTCAGTAAGGGATTTCTGGCTGACTCCAAAATTACGAAGATCATCACCTCCGAGATTGCAGGACGGAAGGGACCTGAAAACTATAAGCCGATCACTTCTTAAGGGCGGGCTGAAATGGTCTGATGAACTGTGACAAACTTCCGGAAATATCACTAAAGCAACTGGCTAGAGCATTAATGTTACCAGCGGTACGTCAACAAAGAATCTGATGTTTATTTTTTGCGCATATGCCGTCCGCACTCCGGACAGCAGCGAATACCATAATCTTCATGCTGACAGAGCACGCAGAAGTAATCCTTTTTTGAAGGCGCTGTGGCGTATATATCATCACGTTCCATCAGTGCATTCACAGCCTAGTCAAAAGTGGATACCGATTTATCCTGGGTAATGCTCCGGTACTCACAATGCGTTAACCTGCGTTCGTCAGCGTCTTCCAAGTTATGTTCGAAATAACCTCCGCTGTCATGCGTCCAGTGCAGACGCAGGGGATTGTTGCAGGAACGGTAGAACCAGATCCCCCGTGAATGCGGAGCCAAATCCCAGAGGTGAGTGACTACGCCCTCGTGGTCAAGGGCGGTACGAATAGTGCGAAATTGCATGGTGTAAATACTGTCATGGGATCCTGATAGCAGGTGGAAGATAACGCAGGTGTATTCTGCGCAACGTTCGGTACTGTGGTCACCGGTACGACAGGGCAGGCAGTAGCGCTCGCTGAAGCAACCAAGGCGGTGCCCGTCGGCCTTGCGTACCAATGGTAACGACGCAGCATGCGTATCCGTCGCGCCTCCAGCGGCTCACGGGGCACATACGGGCAGTGGCGTCCGTTCTCCGTCAGATCTTCCCATGTGTGCTAGAACCACGGGTGGTTGGAGGCCCATTCAGGGTGGAATGCCAGCGCACTGCTGCAGAGGTGGCAAGAGTAGCGGTCGTAAGGGGAAATCTGTGCAGTGGTGGCGCCTGTAAGAAGCTGATTGCCGTCAAGCGCGATAAACGATTTGGTGTAAATGGTCATAATAATGGTCCTTAGCCGGACGACGCGCAGGGCTAAGCCGTCCCGGGGAGGGCAGCAGTGCAGGCATACGACTGGTTGATTTAAATCAGGTGGGGAATGTGATTGCGTTCGACGGCTTACTGACGGGACTTTGCTATGCGTTGCTGCAGCCAGGCTTCCACTTCGCTTTCAAGCCAGCGAGAACTTCTGCCCAGCTTTATGGGCTTAGGAAATTCCCCGAGCTGAATCAGTTTGTAGAACCATTTGTCGGTTAAGCCTGTGAGCTGCGTAATGAACGCCATATCGACAAACTTGTCGGTAAGAAGACTGGTTGGTGTGGTCATCGTTTGTTCTCCGTTGGTGGTAAGGGAGAAGAAGCTAGGTATTCGAATGGTGCAGACTTCTTCAAACGATGACGCGCTGACGTAATTTTTTAACCAATACTACTGATTCGGGGCCTTCCTCCTCGTCCTCTGGGCTTTATCTCACTCAGCCAGAATACAGGGGCTTCACAGTCTTCTTTTTGCTCTTGCTTAGCCAGATAGCTAAGAATAAACGCCAGGTCCCGATAGCCTTCACAGTCTGAGTGGTGCAGGCATCTGGCACCGTTAACTTTGTGGTAAACCTTCTTCTGGCAGTTCTCAAATATCCCCTCACCATCCGTAATGCTTCGCCACTCTTCAGCAATCACCCGCGCAGAGCGGTAACAATTCCGCTTACGTTGTCCATCAAGATAAAACATGGCGTGAAAGTGCAGGCCATGCCGATAAGTGAACTCCATCACCCACACATAACCAATAACAACACCCGCACTCATAACTCTTTCTGCCAGCCGGTACATGTCCATATCCCAGCGATCCCGATAACGATCAGCATAACGGCGACTGGTCGTCTTATAAGCGAAATCCATACGTAGAGGAATAACGTCAGAGTAACGGTCGCGCATACGTTCCATATGATCCGTCAGATCATGAAACAATTCATCGTTAAGGGTATAATTATCATTAATTCGATAAGTCATGTTATTTCTCTCCTGTGGTTAACACTGGATAAGAGAGATATATCAAATTTTAATGACTCAAATGCTCAGTTCAAAAATATGTACCCGCGTTTACTGAATGACGAGTAACGAGAGACGATTCAAAATGATGCGATACTGAAAAACACTGTCATGATATAATTCAGTTGTAAAAGAAACTGATTCTGAGAGAATATTAAGCGCATCACCTGACAGGGTATATTACTTGATGAAGGAGAATGGTTTGTTGTTTAATGTTATGGAGAGTTATCGTACTTACTTAAAGCAGTGCATCTCTTTTAAATATATCTGAGATGGATTATTTTATTAAACGTAAATAATTAACTTCTTTAAGTAAAAATAATAATACCTAAATTAGTACAAAGATGTGACAGCCAGCAATACTCAAAACACACGTTCTAAACAACATATTAAATTTTTCCTCACCATCATCAACTCCCGTAACGAACCAGTGCGAAGAGGATAGTATCCCGGAAGGAAAAGCATCCTGACAAAAATGCTCCTTATGAAAAAAGGCTAAAACAACATACAAACCAGCAGGCAGTAAATAACCCAGTTATCATTTTTCAGAACACCCGAAAAACTAAAATATATTTACGAATATTTTTTCGGACCTACAACTGAAATGCACATACCGGACAATCAGACACACTCCCATCTAACCGGATTCATTCACTGCTCAGGGGGTAGCAGACTCAGGGAACACCTTAACATTCCAGCCTAAAAAAGATCTCCGCTATTATTTTTATTTATCACCAACAAAATATGGAAGCGCTGTCTGTTATCGTATTGTTCCTCTTACGAACGGCTTACCCTGACAGCGTATCCGTAACACATTCTGTCCGGTCTGCTGCCGGAGTCTGAAAACAGCACGTTCCTCCGTTCATCCCCCGTTTACATATCCACTGTATATCGTTACTTCCCCCCACTCAGTTCCACGGACACTGACTGCTTGCCAGTAATGAAGATCAGATCAACCTTATCCAATCAGCGAATTCAGCAACAACCACATCATAGCAGCACATTATAATCAGTTAGTTACAATATCAATTGTAAATAAAAAACCACAAAAAAAAGACTATAATACAGCTGCATTTAAAGTAAAAAAGAGTACAATCTGGATTAAATTTCCCAGGCTATGGTATCACCTGTCAGCGACAAAAAGGAGAACGAGGCATGACGATATGGGATGATTTCCGGGTTTTTGAATTACGCAGGGAGGATCGGTTTTATGAAAAACCCGAACATACATGGGGTGACATCAGCAGGAAATATCTGTTCACCGCTTTCAGGAATAACAAGCCTCCTTACGGTATGTATGATCTGCTGGATAAGTTGTACCGTATCCAGTACACCAGTGGGGAACGAGACTTCCTGCGTCCCAACATGAATAACAGAAATCAGAAAATCATCCTTAGCGAAAGGATCCCTTCTGAAAACAAAAAAGAACTAATACGAGCAATTACTGAAAAAGAAGATACTCAGACTTACCTCAGCAATCATTATCTTTCAATGGTGAAACAATATCGCCAGATTGAAATGATTACATTTTCTTTTTATCTTCCCGATAATGATAACAAGAGTATCCGCGCAGAGAATACATTCACCAGGTCTCTGATGGAACTCAGACAACGCTTTACCTCTTTAAAAAAACAAATAATGTCAGACCCGTTATATAAATCAGTTCGGGGTTATTCACGACTTATCCTGATGACTGTCGGGCATCAGCCATTTTATCTTGTTAACTTCTTTTTCATCAAACATCCTGACGCCTGTGCCAGTGCCTATATTTCGTCAGATATTTATAATAAATGGGCAAATACCGGGGCACCAGAACGGCAGGAATATCCCATGGTTATTTGTTACAAGTTTTCAGATGGCCCACTATTAAAAAATAGACGTAACGATCCGTTACGCTTTCATAATGCCACACGGGTAGTGGATGTTGGGCAAGAAATTAATATTTTTGATTTAATCAATTATGAACACAGAAACACCATCAGTCATAACCGAAAAGGATACCTCACTTTTTTCCGTCTTCAGTCCCAGGTATATAACAGCATTCCTGGAGTGAGAACCCGAACCAGTTCCAATAATTTCACTTACCTCAACACAGAAGAACGTAAGAAAAGGAAAAATAAAAAAGCAAAAATCCAGATACGCGAGTCCGTATAAACAGATGTAATCAATACACCTAAATGCAGATAAGATGTAATATATCGACCCGACGACACAGGTATTTTATATTTTAAAAAAATATCAGATATATATCACTCCAGTGAATTCCCTCCCGTTTACTTCAGTCAGGCCATCCCCGCCGGATGGCCTTTTTATTATGCCGAGGCTTATATGAAACATCCTTCGGGCTATGCCCTGATCCGTCGCCATCTGCGACGCTATCCCCGTGCTCTGCGACAGCACCTTCTCCAGGAACTCAACCGACTCGTCACATATGAACCCGTGATTGGCATTATGGGCAAGACCGGCGTCGGTAAATCCTCGCTGTGTAATGCGCTGTTCCGGAGTGAAGTCTGTACCGTCAACGCCGTGGAAGCCTGCACCCGGCAGCCACAACGTGTGCGCCTGCGCTTCGGCAGTCATTACCTGACACTGGTGGATTTGCCCGGTGTGGGGGAGAGTATTAGCCGCGACGACGAATACCGTGAGCTGTA
>NZ_SZWZ01000102.1:0-482 GCF_005281025.1 Citrobacter sp. wls714
ATTTTCCGCTATCAGCCTGGTATGCGGTTTTATTTACTCGAAATTCATTATCTTTAGGGATGCGAAATGAAAATCTCGTTGGTCGTTCCGGTCTTTAATGAAGAGGCCACAATACCTATTTTTTATAAAACGGTTCGGGAATATGAAGGGCTTCAGCAGCATGAAGTCGAGATAGTATTTATCAATGACGGCAGCAAAGACGCGACAGAATCAATTATTAAATCTCTGGCTGTATCCGATCCACTTGTAGTTCCGCTGTCATTCACCCGTAATTTCGGCAAAGAGCCAGCACTTTTCGCCGGGCTTGACCACGCAACTGGTGACGCAGTAATTCCAATTGACGTCGACTTGCAGGATCCAATTGAGGTCATCCCCCATTTGATCGAAAAGTGGCAGACTGGCGCTGATATGGTGCTTGCAAAGCGCTCTGACCGTTCTACCGATAGCCGACTGAAGAGAAAATCTGCTGAATGGTTCTATAA
>NZ_SZWZ01000001.1:0-457 GCF_005281025.1 Citrobacter sp. wls714
TTCACAGCATCAGCCATTGCGTAGCCGAGATTACCGCCGTCGCTTTGTGCTGCTGCTTTGCTGAGTATTTCGCGTATCTGGTGCAGGCGATCGAGTGATACAAGACCGTGCGCCGGGTGGTTAGTTGTCATGCTGTAGCCCCTTCTTGATATTTTTCGAACCAGAACACAACTGGCGCGTTAGTCTGTTTAACCAGGCCAAATGATTCCGCTGTGCGGTAACTTCTTGACGCCCGACGAGTCACATCAACCTGAGTGGCTATGCGGCTGCGAAAGTCTTCTACTGTGCTGCACATTTTGAACAGGTTGCAGGGGATGCATGCTGGAACCATGTTGCTGACCGTGTCATTTTCTGGCCTGTCCATTGCGTAGCCGTTGCTGATATTTCTTCGTACCGCTTCTACATGGTCTGCATGCCACTTATCGCCAAGTTCGCAGCCGCAATAAGCACAGCGACC
>NZ_SZWZ01000113.1:0-412 GCF_005281025.1 Citrobacter sp. wls714
TTCTTTAAGGTAAGGAGGTGATCCAACCGCAGGTTCCCCTACGGTTACCTTGTTACGACTTCACCCCAGTCATGAATCACAAAGTGGTAAGCGCCCTCCCGAAGGTTAAGCTACCTACTTCTTTTGCAACCCACTCCCATGGTGTGACGGGCGGTGTGTACAAGGCCCGGGAACGTATTCACCGTGGCATTCTGATCCACGATTACTAGCGATTCCGACTTCATGGAGTCGAGTTGCAGACTCCAATCCGGACTACGACATACTTTATGAGGTCCGCTTGCTCTCGCGAGGTCGCTTCTCTTTGTATATGCCATTGTAGCACGTGTGTAGCCCTACTCGTAAGGGCCATGATGACTTGACGTCATCCCCACCTTCCTCCAGTTTATCACTGGCAGTCTCCTTTGAGTTCCCG
>NZ_SZWZ01000112.1:0-758 GCF_005281025.1 Citrobacter sp. wls714
CCACCGGAGAAATTCCCCGAGGAACGCCCTACCATTATTGTGGGGCTATAAAGTGAATGCTGGTAACTGCCAGTCGCCTCTTCCCGGAGTGTGATTGATACGATATCCGCCGTCGTAACAATGGAGTGCGTAACAACGAACGGGACGGTGCTGCCGCTACTCGAACCACCGCTTGATGTTGAAAACGTGTATCTTTTTTCGTTTCCGTTAATGCTGATAATAATCGTTGCCGAAGTTGCTGTTGATGTAAGACTCCTCACCTGGCATCCAACCTGGAACAATATTGTTTTTTGTAGCCCTAAACTGGAACTGTCTTTATATGTGAACGTTTTGGTGTTAATTGGCGCGGTCAATCCGGGATAATCGTTATATGTGTATAGGGCAACAATATCGCCCACAAATTTCCGGGCTGATACGGTGCCAGAGAATTCCCCATCTTCAGCATGAATATCGCCAGTGAACGATCCGCCGGTTGCATATACAGTTCCGCGTACGGTGACATCGTTAAATTCAGCCTGACCAGTTTTATCAATATTCCAGCCGGTCAATCCTGCCTGGTAATTATTCGAGCGTATGTAATTACCAATTTTTGTATTGGTAATACTGCCATCCTGAATAAACGCATCGCTGATAAACACCTGACCATTAACAACTGCAAACGGCGAATATTGCGTATCACTACTGCCACTCATCAGGACGAACTGATTGGCGTTAAATCCGACACGAGTGACTACCGGCTTACCCGCTTCGGCCAGCAC
>NZ_SZWZ01000111.1:0-650 GCF_005281025.1 Citrobacter sp. wls714
ACCGTACTGGCTAAAACCTACGGCGGTGCTGCTCGTGCATTCGACCAGATCGATAACGCGCCGGAAGAAAAAGCTCGTGGTATCACCATCAACACTTCTCACGTTGAATATGACACCCCGACTCGCCACTACGCACACGTAGACTGCCCGGGCCACGCCGACTATGTTAAAAACATGATCACCGGTGCTGCGCAGATGGACGGCGCGATCCTGGTTGTTGCTGCGACTGACGGCCCGATGCCGCAGACTCGTGAGCACATCCTGCTGGGTCGTCAGGTAGGCGTTCCGTACATCATCGTGTTCCTGAACAAATGCGACATGGTTGATGACGAAGAGCTGCTGGAACTGGTAGAAATGGAAGTTCGTGAACTTCTGTCTCAGTACGATTTCCCGGGCGACGACACGCCGATCGTTCGTGGTTCTGCTCTGAAAGCGCTGGAAGGCGAAGCAGAGTGGGAAGCGAAAATCATCGAACTGGCTGGCTTCCTAGATTCTTACATCCCGGAACCAGAGCGTGCGATTGACAAGCCGTTCCTGCTGCCTATCGAAGACGTATTCTCCATCTCCGGCCGTGGTACCGTTGTTACCGGTCGTGTAGAGCGCGGTATCATCAAAGTTGGTGAAGAAGTTGAAATCGTTGGTATCAAAGA
>NZ_SZWZ01000110.1:0-83817 GCF_005281025.1 Citrobacter sp. wls714
GCAGGGGGTCGCGGGTTCGAGTCCCGTCCATTCCGCCACTATTCAGAAAGCCTGAATCAGAAATGATTCAGGCTTTCGTCGTTTTAGTCCCACCCAAAATAACAATCCCTTCATTACACTGTATCGATACATCCGCGCTGCCGGGCGGGAAACACATCAGGTCATCCTTAACCCGACGCATATCGTAGAGGCGATTAACCCGCGAAGTGATTCATCACGCAGGCGAAGCGGGGTGAAAAGTTATCGCCAATAAGAACCGTTTCCTCATTCAGGTGCTTCAGCATATATAGCTTGTCGGCACGTTCGTAAGCGTCGAAGAAGAGATAATCGACAGCATCCGTTGCGTCATCATCGGGGGATTTTTCACGTCCATCGGGAGTGAGCATGAAAACGCCTGCGGTATGGCCGAGCGGACGGGCGTAGCGAAAGAACAGTTTTCGGTTAACCGTGAACTCACCATCATCACTTTTGAATTTCCCTTGTACTGACAATGAAAGGTGTCCGGAATTGTAGCTAGTGATCAGCATAATTCCGTTGAGTTCCTTTTTGCTATTTTGGATATCGAGTATCGACGTGAATTCCGATGAGCATGAAAAGCTGATTTCTTGTTTCTTCGCATTCCCGGCGATAATGAAAAAAGCAATGGCCGCCAGCCCAAAAATGGCAATTACCACTGACCATAGTAAAGGAGAGTGATCGCTTTCCTGCTTCATATCATTCCTCATAATGACGATACTGGCTGACGCAATGGTAATAGCCGAGGTTTAGTCCGCATTCAGCGGCAAACGACCACTCAACCAGGTTATGGTTGCTCGCCCACGTATTAAGATAGAGATCTTTTGGATGCGAACAGTTTGGGTTAATACCCACTGACTTGAATATATCCAGCGCTTTCTTTTCAGTTATGGTATCGGTGAGAGCATTCCCTAATATATGTACCCGGCATTGCTCGTAGTCGATTGTTCGCAGAATAGCTGCGTCCGTCATGGCGATTTCATTGGGTATCCATGTTAACCACGCTGTCGCCAGCACTGCGAGGCCGGTGATTAACGTTGTTATTGCGACAGGCCATCGGTTCCGGTTCTTTTTGTTGAGCTTCGTTGCAACATTGGCAATTCGCGCTGGTGTTTGCGCCTCTTCCAGTTGCTGAATATTGATATTGACATCGCCCATCCGAAATCCCATTCGCGGAATGGTGACGATGAGCTCTGCAGGGTGACCCGTTGACGTTATTGCTTTGCGCAGAAATGAAATGTGCTGGTTGAGATTGGCATCCGTCGCCCGGGCGCCATTATGCTGGAAAACATTCAGCAGAATTTCATCGCGCGAGGAAATCTCTTTACCATTTTGCAACAAATAGAGCAGTAATTGCGTTGCCACATTATTCAATGTGGCCATTTCACCGGATGTCAGGTCTTTTAGGGTATTTTTATTTGGTCTGAAAACTAAGCCATCACCAATAATTACGGATTTAATTTTGTTTATTGGTATATGAGAAATCACTGATGTCTCCTTTAAAGCAGGATATCTCGCATTCGAGTGGGGGAAGCAATAGCATAACATAATTCATTTATAAAAAATGGTTGCGCCATAGATCGCTTCATTAATATTTATATAACAATATTTTAATATTTCTTATAGATGTCTCATTCTCCTTTCTCTCTGTCACTATCTTATTGTCATTACTCGGTTTTGATATCCACCTTCATTTTTACAAAACTTTCATAAATACATTTTGCCTGGTATCCGGACTAAATAAAAAAATAGTTGATAGATAAAAACTCTATAAAAACGCAAAATAATAGATATTAACACTAGCAGTTGCCTGAATTTTGGCGATTTTTTAGGTAAACGATCGTTGTGCAGGCGGTGATACAACACGATTCCCTGAGTTTGATTAATACCGTATTTTTGCATTGTGTCATTTTTCTGCCGACTTAATATAAGCCCCGAAACAGCCTGAACAGCTGTAGACGGTATTTCGTATGGAATGCCAACGATGTTCAAAATAAGGGGCGGGTTGAGATGGATTGTTTGCAAGGATATGCGCTACCGCCACCTGCAGATCAGCATTTCCCTGACTTAAATGTCTGCGGAAATAGATCGTCGGAATAACTAAAAACGGATATAAGGTTAAGTAGTAATATGAAAATGAAAAACGTGGCTGTGGCCTGCGCGCTGATGGCGGGAATGACTTTGACTGCCTCTTCTGCTTTCGCTGCAAAAAATGTTGAACCGACTAACGGTAAAATTCAGTTCACCGGTTCTCTGGTTAATTCCGCATGCGGTCTGGCACCTGAATCCAGCCCGGTGCAGGTTAATTTTGGTGAGATCCCAACCTCTCAGTTAAAAGACAACCAACGCGCTGGCGTTAAGCATGCCAAAATCGTTCTTCAGGGCTGCGACACCACCGTTGCGAAAACGGCCACTGTGACCTATACCCCGGCAACAATTGATACAGACAACAACGCGCTGGCTGCATTCACCTCTGGTACTGCAAAGGGCGCGGGTATTGGTATGGTTGACAGCGGCAACCAGGATGTGGAATGGGGTAAAGCTGCCTCTCAGGTCAACATCACTGACGGCGAAACCGACATTGATTTCGTGGCTTATCTGCAGGCAAACAACGCTTCTGCAGCGGTAACGCCGGGTGATTTCGAATCTACCGTTAATTTCCAGATCGACTATCAGTAATTACCCGCAGCGGGCGCATTAATGCGCCTGCTTAACCCTTCCTGCGAATAACTGAAAGGAAATACGGTTATGCCTGGATGGCGAATTTTACTGCTTTTTGTCTTTATCTCGCCTGCATGGGTTATGGCTGGCGCCAATCATCTAAACAGTACGCCCGGCAAAATGCGCATGCGAGGAAATATTATTGAGGCTGCCTGTTATGTTGATCCGCGCGACCGGTCACTACTGGTTGAATTCGATGATCTCTCTGCCAGAGATATTTCTGGAAGACCAGAAAAAGTGTCCGCGCATGATTTCAGTATTCATTTGCTGGGATGTTCATTAGGGGATTCTCAACATTCCGGGAATGTGTTTCAACGCGCCAATATTACCTTTTCTGGTGCGCCCGACAGGGACAATCCTGATTATCTGAGCGTGCAGTCGGAAACTGAAAATTTAGCAATAGAAATATACGACAGCAAAGGACAGCAAATTCATCTGGGCGAACCATCACCGGATTATGTGCTTAATCCAGGGAAGAACACGCTCAACTTTACGGCTTATTTGATCTCCCGTGACGGAAGAATGACATCCGGCGAATTTACTGCGGTCACGCATTTTGTTGTGAATTATCTCTGAGCTGCACTGCAATTCGGGTATCTGAAGGTTTGCGAACGAAAATGATCACGCTGAAAACAGATAAAAAACGCCTGGCGCTATTTATTACTCTGGTTTGTGCCTCTGCATGGGCTGAAGCGGATGAGGCCGTTGAATTTAATACTGACGTACTGGATGCCAGCGACCGGCAGAATGTCGATTTGCAGCGTTTTTCCGAAGGCAACTTTGTGACTCCCGGTGAATATCTGCTGGATGTTCGTATTAACAGCCAGGAAATTCCTCAGCAATCGATCCGCTATATCGTCGATCCTGCCAACTCGCATAAATCCATGGCGTGTCTGACGCCACAGCAACTCGAATTACTGGCGCTCAAAGAAGAGGCACTGACCTATATTCATCCGATTAGCGCGACATGTTATGACATTTCCCATCTGCCGGGTGTGGCGTTGAATAATAGCGCAGGCGTACTGGACATTACCGTGCCGCAGGCATGGATGAAATATACCGATCCAGACTGGACGCCGCCGGAACGCTGGGATAATGGCGTCGCGGGGCTGATTTTTGACTACAGCATCTCGGGTCAGGCCACACATTACGAGCAGGGGGGCGATCGTTACCGCTCTCTTTCTGGCTACGGGCAAACAGGTTTTAACCTCGGCGCGTGGCGCTTTCGCGGGCAGTATCAGGCCAATTACGCTTCTGATGATAATCGTGGGCGTATCGACTGGGATCAGATCTATGCTTATCGCCCATTACCGATGCAGGCGGCAAAACTGACGCTTGGCGAAATCTATCTGAATTCTCAGGTCTTTGATTCGGTTCGTTTTACCGGGGCTAACCTCGCCAGCGATGAGCGTATGCTGCCACCGAATTTGCAGGGTTACGCGCCTGAAGTTCATGGCATCGCGCGGAGTAACGCCAAGGTCACCGTTAGTCAGCAGGGACGTGTTATCTATCAAACCACCGTTCCTGCGGGGCCGTTTAATATTCAGGATCTGCACGGCTCGGTACGCGGCACGTTGGATGTACGCGTTGAGGAACAGGATGGCAGCGTACAAACCTTTCAGGTTAATACCGCAGATATTCCCTACCTGACGCGCCCAGGCTACGTTCGCTATAACGCCGCGGTCGGTAAGCCATCGCTTTACAATCATGACATTCAGGGCCCTGCGTTTTATACCGGCGATTTTTCATGGGGTGTCAGCAATGCGTGGTCGCTGTACGGCGGCGCGCTGCTCACTGGCGAGCGCTATAACGCCTGGTCGATGGGGATTGGGCGGGATTTGAGCTGGCTGGGGGCGTTGTCAGCGGATGCGACGCAATCCGTGAGCCGTGTGAAGCATCAGGCTGAACAAAAAGGCATGTCCTTTAAGCTCAGCTATGCCAAAACCTTTGATGAATACAACAGCGCCATCACCTTTGCCGGATACCGCTTTTCACAGCGTAACTTCCGTACTTTTTCACAGTTCCTCGACGAGCAGTATGCCAATAACAACAGCGCCGGTAACGAAAAAGAGATGTACACCATCACCGGTAACAAGACCTTTTTTGCCGACGATCAGCAGTTAGCCACCACGCTGTATCTGACCTACACCCACCAGAACTACTGGGATCGTCGTTCGCAGGATCGTTACGGGTTGTCGATGGGGCACAGCTTTTCGTTGGCGGGCATCCAGGGGATTAGCGCCAACCTTGCGGCTTACCGCTCTGAGTATCAGGGCAAACGGGACGACAGTCTTTCGCTTTCAATTTCGATTCCCTGGAGCGATGGCCGCTCCATGGATTATGAGTTGCAGAACAGCGGCAACCAGACCAGCCAGATGGTTTCGTATTCCGATAACCGCGACCGTAACAACCCATGGCGTTTGCGCGCAGGGGTTTCCGGTGAAGGGCGCACGGCATTTGATGGCTATTACAAGCACCGCAGCATGATGGCGGAGCTGGAATCTAACGTCAGCTGGCAGCAATCACGCTATTTCTCCGTAGGCGGCACGATGCGCGGCGGTTTTACCGCGACGCGTCACGGCGCGGCGTTGCACAACAGCCAGGCGTCAATGAATACCGCCAGAGTGATGGTTGATACCGACGGTGTGGCGAATGTACCGCTGAACGGCGAACAGGCGCATTCAAACCGCTTCGGTATTGCCGTGGTACCGGACGTCGTCAGCTATCACAGCTTTGATACCCGCATCGATGTGGACGCAATGGACGAGGATATTTCCGCGACCAAAGCCATCGTCACCAACACCCTGACGGAAGGGGCGATTGGCTATCAGCGCTTTGCCGTGGCGCAGGGGCAAAAAATGATGGCGCTGCTGCGCCTGAAGGATGGTTCGGTCCCGCCGTTTGGCGCCGAAGTGTTTAACGCCAACGGCGTCAGCGTCGCCATGGTGATGGAAAACGGCATGGCCTGGATTGCCGGTGTGAATCCAGCCGAGCGTCTTTCCGTGGCCTGGGGCGGACGAGCGCAGTGTCACTTACAGGTGCCACAACAACTCAACCCGGAAGGTAACGTGCTGTTGCCTTGTGAATAATTTCAATAACCAGAATGAATTTTGTCATGAAAAATCAAGCTTTTTACTCCGTGCAGCGTTGGCTCAAACCCGTGGCTTGTGGCCTGCTTTTTATTGCAGAGATCAACGCTTCCTGGGCGGGTATTGCGCTCGACCGTACCCGGATGATCATCACCGGTGATGCGCGATCTGTCAGCGCGAACTTAACCAATACCAGCCCGAGCATTCCGTTTTTGGCCCAGTCGTGGGTGGAAGACGCCA
Source organism: Citrobacter sp. wls714 (assembly GCF_005281025.1). NCBI lineage: Bacteria > Pseudomonadati > Pseudomonadota > Gammaproteobacteria > Enterobacterales > Enterobacteriaceae > Citrobacter > Citrobacter sp. wls714. Next base: position 6,066 of record NZ_SZWZ01000110.1, read on the forward strand.
ACGGAACAAAAGTTACCTCGCCGCTGATGGTCTTACCGCCGCTACAGCGAATTAACGGTGGGCAAAAGGGCATTGCCCGGGTGACGAAAACCAGCGGGATTAATGCGCTGCCTCAGGATCGAGAAAGCCTGTTCTACCTGAATGTGCGTGAGATTCCACCTAAGCCTGATAAGCCGAACGTGCTGCAACTGGCGATGCAGTCGCGCATCAAATTGTTCTACCGTCCGACCGCCATCGTGCCGGAAACGCCGGGCGCGGTGTGGCAAAACCAACTGGTCTTTCACAAGCAGGGTCTACGCTGGACCGTGGATAACCCAACGCCATACTTCGTCACCTTGATCGGTTTAAGCCGTAAGCCGGAAGCGCAGGGCGGCGGCAGGCTGACTGATTTCCCCGGGGTTATGGTTTCACCAAAATCCTCGCTTGATTTCAGCGTCACCGACGGCAGCGTTAGCCAGTTCAGCATGATGTATGTGAACGATTTTGGCGGTCACCCTGAATTGAAATTCAGCTGCACAGGCAATGTGTGTAAAGCATTGCCGATGGAGCAACAGCCCCGGTAAAGGACTCGTAAATGAAAAAGATGCTTTGCGCTCTGCTGATGGCAGGTATGGCCTGCCCGGTTCAGGCCACTAGCGGCCGCCAGGATATGAGCAACGTTTCCGGCGAGTATGGCAACGTCCGCTTTCATGGTCGGGTGTTCGTTTCGCCGTGCGTGCTGGATATGGCTTCACGCGATCAGACCATCGATCTGGGTGATATTTCCGCCAGCCGCTTTCGCCAGAGCGGCGATCGCAGCGATCCGGTATTAGTGACGCTGAACCTGAATGGCTGCTTAAAAGGTTCTGGCCATACCTTAAGGGATTTTCCCGGACAGACCAGCGAAATGCCGGAGCTGGCGCATAGCACGGTGGAACGTGGCGTTTCGATGACGCTGATGGCCGAAGGCGCGCCGGAAAACAGCGATCTGGGGCGTATTCGCGGCGATGTGCGTGGTGCGGGCATTCGGCTACTGACCGAACGCAACCAGTTGATCCACCTGAATCAACCGCAACGCATGTGGATCCTCAAACCAGGTGATAACGCGATTCACTTTCTTGCCGCGCTGGAATCTTTTGGGCAGGAGGTGACCGCTGGCGAATTTAACGGTCTGGTCAGACTTAAGCTGGAGTATCTATGAGCGTATTGCATAAAGCGCTGCTGTGGGTCGTGCTGGCAGGCAGTCCTCTGGCCGGGCATGCATTCACACAGGGGGAAGGTGAGCCGGAGGGCGGGTCGCCGCATCAGTACGATATTGAACTGAGTTCGCTGGATGTCAGCAAAAACCATGTAGGCGGCAGAACGGAGCCTTTTACCTGGAATCTGGGCAGTTGGTATGTGGTGAATTTTTATTGCGAACAGGCCGATATCTCTCGGGAGCCTATTTATTACACCACCACGACCACCATGCCGCCTTCAAATCAGGGGGCGAACCGTTTTCGGTTAAACGAGTATCTGGATGTGGAAGTTCAGGTGTGGGTTGCCGGACGTTACAACAAATACGTCCAGGCGCCTTTTACCAACGTTTCAAACCGCAACAGTAACAACAGCTGCAAAAAGCGTAAGGGCTACACGCGCGCCACGAACGTTGAAAGTGGTTCAAAAGGGAAAGTGACGTTTATTGTCACTAAACCCATTATCAATGGCATCAATATCACCTCCCAGTCGCTGGTGGAGGTTGCCGGGCGCATGGGCGGTGCGGGACCTACGCCAACCACGGCGATTTCACGCGTGGTCATTAAATCCGGGCTCATTACCGTGCCGGATAAATGCACCTTCAATCGGGGAGACAAAATCAGCATTGAGTTTGGCGATCTGCCCGGATCCGCTGCAAAACTCAACGGCACCAATTACAGCAAGTCGATCCCGATACATGTGGTCTGTGAAGGCGGCAGCTTCGATCAGGGCGCGCTGAATATCAATTTAGGTGTACAAACCACCACGGCGTCAGGTACGGCTGGGTTTAACGATCATCTTCTCGGCACGTTGAGTGGGGGACAGAAACGCGACGATCTCGGCATTATGATTAAAGACGAGAGCGGCGGCACCGTAGTGCCCAATCAGTTCTACAACGTGAAGGGTTTTTACCAGAATCAGGGCGACTGGAATCTCACTGCCGCACCGGTGGCAAAGCCGGGCGTGGGGAGCGTTAAGGAAGGTGAGTTTGAAGCCTCTGCCACCGTTGTCGCGCAGTTTCAGTAGGGTAATACCATGACTTTCAGAACGTTAATCGCGGTGAGTACGCTGCTGTTTGGCGCAACGGTACAGGCTGATACCAAACTGGTCGGTGGCGATATGTATTTTCACGGCACCATCAGAGCGCTGGCCTGCAGCCTTGCACCCGGCGGCGACAAAATCGAGGTCGATTTCGGGCAAATCGCGACGCAGGATCTCTATCTCTCAGGACGCAGTAAGCCGGAAAAATTCAGCATCCAGTTACGCGACTGCAACCCGGAGGTTTTCCGCGGGATCTCGGTCACTTTCAGCGGCAAGGAAGATGCGGAGCTTACCGATCATCTGGCGCTGGATAGCAGCGAGCAGGACGGGGCATCGGGGATCGGGATTGGAATGAGTGAAGACGATGGCACGGCAATCCGGCTTGATGAAAGCACGTCAGTTACAGAGATTACTGAAGGGTCGATGACGCTGAATTTTTTGGCGTGGGTCGCGGCAGAACCGTCGGCGATAAAAAACCAGTCTCTTGAATACGGTCCGTTCAGCGCCAGCGGGACCTGGACGTTGAATTACCAGTAGCATGATGAACGCACTGAATCGTATTGCGCCGCTGCCTGGCCAGAAATTATTGCTGATTGTCAGTCTGTTTTTCTGGTGCGGGATCATGCACCTCTACTGGCTGAATAACGGCGGCAGCGGTCTGTCGTTGCCGCTTAATATTACCAGTTGGATCTACGCTGCAGTATTGGCAGCAAGTACGGCGATGCTACTGCCTCGCCGACGCTGGCGCATCACTGTACCTGCTATTGGATTTATGCTGGGCGCGCTGATCCTGACGCTGCTTTGTCTGCTGACGCCGGGCATCTGGCGGTCCGAGGCGCTGCTGGTAGCGGGGGCGTTACTGGGTGGCGTGCTTGTCTATCTGGTGACGTTACAAATTCCACTTACGACAAACGTTCGCACGGTATTGCTGGCCCTGTTATGGGGGGCATGCGTCATCGAATGTGTGGCGTTTGTCTATCAGTACTGGCATTGGCCGGGCGTTGATTACTGGGAGTTCGCCTGGCGGCGCGGCACGCGGCCCTACGGTATTTTTCAGCAGGTCAATCTGCTGGCCAGTTTCACTGCGTGCGGCGTGCTGCTGTCAGCGCTGCTCTTTTTACGCCAGGGCGGCAGATACCGAATTGTTTTTGGGGTTGCTCTGGTGATGATGGGATTTGTGCTGCATGAATCCCAGTCGCAAACCGGCTATTTGTCTCTGGCGGTCGGGGAAGTGTTGCTGCTGGTGGTGTTCCCTGCACAACGCCGCACGCTGTTGCTACTTCTCCTGCCGTTGGCGTTAGGTATGGCGACAGGCGCTGCCGCTCGCCATTTTTTGTCCGTTGCCACGGTAGATCATTTAACGACTTCTCATGTGCGCTGGACGGTGCTGAAAACATCACTGGCATTATTTGCCGAACGCCCGTGGATGGGATGGGGCGTGGGCAGTTTCGCTGCTGTTTTTCTCGAACGAGCGGGGCCATTGGGGCTGAGTAGTATCTCGCATCCGCACAACGAACTGGTGCTGTGGCTGGTGGAGGGCGGTCTGGTTGGACTGGCGGGCGCGCTGTGTTTTATTGCGGGTGGGTTATGGCTCTGGCTGCACGGAAATTGCTGGCGTCGTGCCTGCCTGGTGGCGGCGTTGCCAGTGGTTATCCATATGTTGACGGAATACCCGGTCAGACAGTCAACGCCACACTGGTTATTGCTGATCCTGCTGCTTCGTTGCGCAGATGGCGCGCTAAAAGGGGCTAGTCTGACGCGCCCGGCGACGTCGTTGATTCGTGGGCTGGCATTTATCTCGTTTCTGATAGCCACTCCCTTGTTACTTCTCACGCTACAGACGCAACAGCAACTGACGCTGGCGGAACGGCAATCAACACAGTGGCAACTTGCCGAATCGCTCCCGGTAGGCGGCTGGTTGCTTGCCACACGCTACCACTTTGATCTCCAGATGGGATACCTGCAACGGTATCAACGTACCCGGGATGCTCGCTGGCTGGAGTTGGTGCGCCGTTGGGCGCCTGACTATGTGCGTGTTCACCCGGACCCGAATATCTCCTTAACGCAAATCTTGCTGGCGATGCAGCAGCGCGACCTGGCTCAGGCGCACCGCCTGGCGACCCGCTTTTACCTGATCTATCCGAACGATCGCCGTATCTCCTGGTTACAGGATGCACGACGTCCTTTTAATCAAAAAATGGAATGATATGAACAGACTCAGCGAACAGGCTCAATATGTACCCGAGCTTCCCCGTAATGCCGAACTGCTGCGGATCTCCGGGATCCGTTTGCAGCGCATTCATTTTTTTGATGATGCATCACTGGATGTCCGTGAGGTGTTAAGCCAGGTACGCACACCGCTCCCGCTGGATCTTTTTTTCAAGCATCTTTCTGTCAGCGCGAAACAGCAGCTGTTTATGTGGCAAATGCAGCGGGTACTCTTACTCCCAGGAAGCTATTCGCTGAATTTATCCGTCAGGATGCTGACCTGTCTGTCGTGGATCTCGCGACTCACCAGGCAGGCGCATCAGGGGCGGATTGTTATTGAAATTCAGGATCCCGCTACCATGATGCGTCTGGAAAAGGCAGAACAGCAGGCGGTATGCATCGCCATAAAAACCCTGGTGCGCCATGGTTTTCGCGTGTGGCTGGATGACGTTTCGCCTGAGCTGTTTTTTGTCTGGCGACTGTCTGGCATCCGTTTTGATGCCATTAAAATTGAAAGCGGGATGTTTCATCAGTTCAGATCATCGGAGTGGCAGTTGAGAGTACTGGTCAATCAATTTCGCGGGCTGGGAGAGCGGGTGGTGATCGAGGGAGTAGAAAGCGCGCAGGATTACGCCATCTGCCGTATGAGCGGCGCAGATGCTGTACAGGGCTTCTTTTTTCAGCAGGAGATCGTGCCGAAAAGCCTGAATCATTGCTGATTCAGGCCCTGGGGATTACTCGCTCAGCGTCTGTGCGATATCTTTCTGTACCTGCTGGCGCTGTTCCGGAGTCAGAACTTTGTTCAGGTCAAAGTAATATTTCACACGATAATAACGCGCTTGTTGTTCGATGTTGCTGAACGCGGAAAGCTGCTTCTTAACGGCGGTTTCATCCCATTTCCCGGACTTGATGACGTCAATCAATGCGCCGTCTTTAACATCTTTCACTGAAATCTGGCTGACGTTGGTTTCAAGCTGCTGGTGCAGTTTTTTGATCTGCGCAACCTGATCGGTGGTCAGCTTAAGGTGCTGGACTACCGGGTCCTGAGCTGGAGCGGGAACGTTGGATACATTTGCTGCAAACGTGCTAAAAGAAGCGCCAGCTACGGTTGCAGCCAGCAAAGTCATGCGTACGAAGTTCTTCATTATTGAAATCCTGATAAAGGAATTATTAACATTGTCAGACACTCGCCGGTTACGAGTGATTATCCCTTGCAGAATACGTTGCCTGAAGCATGTCGCCACGCGAATTTGTTTTGCGGTTGGTTACGGAGTGCAACAATCCCGCTACGGAAAAATGTTACGCAGCGGGAGGAGAGGCGATATCTACAGCGCGAACGGGTCGGCGTCCTGCCAGGCGGGAAACTTTTCGCGATACTCACGCAGTGCCGAGAGCGACAGTTCAGCGTCAATACGTGTGGCTTGATGCGGCTCGGCGGTGGCAATAATCTCACCCTGTGGATTTATCACCCGGCTGTCACCGCGATAATGATGACCGTTACCGTCAGTTCCTACACGGTTACATCCTGCTACATACGCCTGATTCTCAATCGCCCGTGCAGTGAGCAGAACCTGCCAGTGCAGTGAACGCGGCGCGGGCCAGTTAGCCACATACAAGGCGAGGTCGTAATCGTTACGGTTGCGCGACCACACCGGAAAACGCAGGTCATAACAGACTAACGGCAGAATGCGCCAGCCGCGCCATGTAAAAATAACGCGCGCTTCTCCCGCCTGGTAATGCTGATGTTCATCCGCCATGCGGAACAGATGACGTTTGTCATAGAAATGCACATTACCTTCGGGCTCGACCAGTAAAAAACGGTTAACCGCACCGCGTTCGGACTGAATCGCGGCACTGCCCGCGATCAGGGCGTTCGTCTGTTGCGCTTTGGCGCGCATCCAGCTTACGACTTCTTCCTGCGGCAGCGATTTGTTTGCCGCTTCCATCGCAAATCCGCTGGTAAACATCTCGGGCAACACAATCACATCACGTCCGGTGACGGTTTCCAGTTGTCGGTCGAAATGGCGCAGGTTGGCCGGGCCATCCATCCAAATCAACGGATGTTGCAGCAGAGTAATTTTCAAACCAGGCACGATCGAGGCTCCTCGTTGAACAACATTTTGACACTGTAGCATGAGCTTTAACGAAAATGTGGCAATAAGAAATCTCCCCGCATATAGCGTAATGCTGTTCAGTTAACGCCTCTGTTTCAGAAAGCATCACCAGTATTGGTAGAAGTTATGAATATGCTGTCTCAGAGAAAGGGTTCCGTTCACCTTATGTTCATTGTTTCTCTGAAACATCGATTCCTGTGAACGTGTAAAGGGCGTTCTCCGCCACGCCCTTTACCATCCCGGCTCCCGGCGGGAAAATTGTTGCTGCGCAATACCCTCCGCTTATTCCTTCAGGCTACCGGGCCGGGCGCGATGAAGCGTCCCTGCAAAGCGCGCCCTGAGCCAGCATCCATGCTGGCTCTCCCGGCCTTACGGAAACACGTCGGCAATTTTCAGCCGGACCAGCCCACACCTCACCATCTGCGTTTTTGGTCTGAACAGCAAAACAGATTTAACTGGAAGTCAGAGCATTGAAGCGATGACTCCGGTCCGGCTGAAAATCGATGAGGCGTTGACGGCTGACCGGGGTTGCCCGCAGGGATGCGGGCAGAGGGGACGGCCTGCATGGACGCAGGCTCGGCCCCGACCCGACAGGCAGACGGAATAAGACGAATAGGAGCCTCCCTTGCACGTTCATGTGTAATGCGGTTTCAGAGAAGTAATGAGCATAAGGTGAACGTAATCCTGTTCATAGGCGGAATGTTCACCCTATATGCGTAACTGACTGGCATTACCCATTTAGCGGTGCTTAATGCCGTGCGGAAGGTTATGCCGCTTCGACCTTACGCACTTTCTCTGGCAGCTTTACCGGCTGAGTCGCCAGCTCCTCGGGTTCAAAGTCATCCACGTTGATACTGCGCAGACGGCTCGCTTCGGCTTTCACCAGAATCGCGGCTTCGTCTTTATCAATCAACCCTTTGGCCAGCGCGTTATGCGCCAGTTCGTCCAGGCGGGTAAACGGCAGGTTTTTACCCAACTCTTTGCAGATCCGCTGGTGGATAGGGTCGGCTGCAATCACGTCCAGCAGAGCCTCTTCCAGCAAACCGACCGGGTTATGCTCGCTTGGCGTCAGGTATTGACCGCGACCAAGGCGAGAACGAGTGGCGCTCGGAACCTGCAAAATCTTCGCGACCTTATGATCCAGCTTGTCGGACGGTGCATGATAGTGGCGACCGGTCGGGAAGATAACCACACTCAGCAAACCGGCAACCAAACGGTTCGGGAAGTTTTTCAGCAGATCGTCCATCGCCTGTTCGGCTTTGTACAACGCATCCTGGACGCCCCAGTGAACCAACGGCAGGTCGGCTTCATTACGGCCTTCATCGTCATAACGCTTCAGCACCGCAGAGGCCAGGTACAGCTGGCTTAACACATCCCCCAGTCGCGCCGAGATACGTTCACGACGCTTCAGGCTACCGCCCAGAACAGCCATGGACACATCCGAAAGCAGTGCCAGGTTGGCGCTCAGACGGTTCAGGTGCTGATAGTAACGTTTGGTCGCATCGGCGGTCGGCGTGCTACTGGTTAAGCCACGCGTCAGGCCCAGCCAGAAACTGCGTACCTTATTGCTGCCAACGTGACCGATGTGTTTGAACAGCAACTTGTCGAACGCATTCACATCGTTATTCTGCGCCGCAGCCATCTCTTCAAGCACATACGGATGGCAGCGAATCGCACCCTGACCGAAGATCATCATACTACGGGTCAGAATGTTAGCGCCTTCAACGGTAATGGCGATAGGCGCCCCCTGATAAGCACGGGCGAGGAAGTTACTTTCGCCAAGCATGATGCCTTTACCGCCAGTAATATCCATGGCATCGATGATTGATTGCTGTCCACGGTGAGTACAGTGATACTTCACGATAGCCGACAGTACCGCCGGTTTTTCACCCAACATAATGCCGTAGGTAATCAGCGACGCCGCAGCATCCATCACGTAGGCGTTACCGGCAATACGCGCCAACGGCTCTTCAATACCTTCCATCTTGCCGATAGAGATTTTGAACTGGCGACGAATATGCGCATACGCGCCGGTTGCCATTGCGACCGATTTCACGCCGCCCGTGGAGTTGGACGGCAGGGTAATACCGCGCCCCACAGACAGACATTCCACCAGCATACGCCAGCCCTGACCGGCCATTTTGGGGCCACCGATAATGTAATCAATCGGCACGAAGACATCTTTGCCCAGCGTCGGACCGTTCTGGAACGGCACGTTAAGCGGGAAGTGGCGACGGCCAATCTGTACGCCCGGGGTTGAGGTTGGGATCAGCGCACAGGTAATGCCGAGTTCCTCTTCCCCACCCAGCAGTTTTTCCGGGTCGGAGAGTTTAAATGCCAGACCCAATACGGTAGCGATAGGCGCCAGCGTGATATAACGTTTGTTCCAGGTCAGGCGCATCCCCAGCACCTGCTGACCCTGCCAGTCACCCATACAGACCACGCCGGTATCAGGGATCGCGCCTGCGTCGGAACCTGCTTCCGGGCTGGTCAGGGCGAAACATGGGATCTCCTGACCACGTGCCAGACGCGGCAGGTAATGATTCTTCTGCTCTTCGGTGCCGTAGTGCTGCAGCAGTTCGCCTGGGCCTAATGAGTTAGGTACGCCGACTGTGATTGCGAGGATCCCGGAGACGCCGGAGAGTTTCTGCAATACGCGAGCCTGAGCATACGCGGAGAATTCCAGCCCGCCGTACTCTTTTTTAATGATCATCGCGAAGAAGCGGTGTTCTTTCAGATACGCCCACAGTTCCGGCGGCAGATCCGCGAGTTCGTGGGTGATCTGGAAGTCATTCGCCATGCGGCATGCTTCTTCAACCGGACCATCAATAAACGCTTGCTCTTCGGCTGTCAGATGCGGCTGAGGATAGTTATGCAGCTTTTTCCAGTCAGGTTTCCCCTGGAACAGGTCGCCTTCCCACCAGGTAGTACCGGCATCAATCGCTTCTTTCTCTGTACGAGACATTGGCGGCATGACTTTACGGAAACCGCGGAACACCGGCGCAGAAATCATGGATTTGCGCATCGGCGTAAAGTTAAACGGTACGAGAATAATGGCCAGAGGAACCAGCAGCCAGACTGACCACAGACCTGCCACGCCAAGCGCAGCCGTCCAGGCGAGCAAAATTAAGCTGCTGAGGAATAAGCTCACGCGGTGATAGAACAATACGCCGAGCAGAACAACCGTAGCGATAATACTCAAAATCATCATAACGAAAAGCTCCCTTGCTTGTAGGAGGTCTGACCACTTGTGATGATAAGGTTGTAGTGGATGTAAATTCTTTTAGCAATGTGTTTACAAAATAATTACAACAAAGCTCACATTGTTGGTGTTTTAACCGGCACAAAAAATCAAAAGCCGCGGCCATTCCTGTGGCTTGTACTTCTCGCTGGTAGCGCTATCCGGTACACTGCATCTTGTCATTTACATTCATGCTGAAGGATATCCTCATGTACCAGGATCTTATTCGTAACGAACTGAGCGAAGCGGCGGAAACGCTGGCTAATTTTCTTAAAGATGACGCCAATATTCACGCCATTCAGCGCGCGGCGGCCCTGTTGGCAGACAGCTTTAAAGCCGGTGGTAAGGTACTTTCTTGCGGTAACGGCGGTTCCCATTGCGACGCGATGCACTTCGCCGAAGAGCTGACCGGGCGCTATCGTGAAAACCGCCCTGGTTATCCGGCTATTGCTATCTCTGACGTTAGCCACATCTCCTGTGTCAGCAACGATTTCGGTTACGATTATGTGTTCTCCCGCTACGTTGAAGCGGTTGGCCGTGAAGGTGATGTCCTGTTAGGCATCTCGACGTCGGGTAATTCTGGTAACGTGATTAAAGCGATTGCCGCAGCGCGTGAGAAGGGGATGAAAGTCATCACCCTGACCGGTAAAGATGGCGGCAAAATGGCGGGCAGTGCGGATATCGAAATTCGTGTGCCGCACTTTGGCTACGCTGATCGTATTCAGGAAATTCATATCAAAGTGATTCATATCCTGATTCAGTTGATCGAAAAAGAGATGGTTAAATCATAAGAAGGCGATTGCCGGATGGCGGCTGAAGCCTTATCCGGCCTACATGAGCTCCACGTAGGCCTGATAAGCGCAGCGCCATCAGGCAGTTCACGGTTTTAAGGTAGGTGATGTATGTGCGAACTGCTCGGGATGAGCGCCAATGTGCCAACCGATATCTGCTTTAGCTTCACCGGGCTGGTTCAGCGCGGCGGAGGGACCGGGCCGCACAAAGACGGCTGGGGTATTACGTTTTATGAGGGTAAGGGTTGCCGTACGTTTAAAGATCCGCAACCCAGCTTTAATTCGCCTATCGCTAAACTGGTACAAGACTATCCCATCAAATCCTGTTCCGTAATTGCCCATATTCGTCAGGCGAATCGTGGAGAAGTGGCACTGGAAAATACCCATCCATTTACCCGTGAACTATGGGGACGCAATTGGACGTATGCCCATAACGGGCAGCTCAGCGGTTATAAATCGTTGGAGACTGGTAATTTCCGTCCGGTCGGTGAAACCGACAGCGAAAAAGCCTTTTGCTGGCTGCTGAACAAGCTGACAGAGCGTTATCCACGCACGCCAGGTAATATGACAGCGGTGTTTAAATATATCGCGGCGCTGGCAGGAGAACTGCGGGAGAAGGGCGTCTTCAACATGCTGTTGTCTGACGGTCGTTATGTGATGGCTTTCTGCTCGACCAACCTGTTTTGGATCACCCGTCGAGCGCCATTTGGCGTAGCGACGCTGCTGGATCAGGATGTGGAAATTGATTTTAGCTCAGAGACCACACCCAATGATGTGGTCACCGTGATTGCCACTCAGCCGTTAACCGGCAATGAAACCTGGCAAAAGATTATGCCAGGCGAATGGGCATTATTTTGTCTCGGGGAGCGCGTAGTTTGATGCCAGCTGCGGTTGAACGACTTCGTGACTCAACGGCTTGCTGATAACGTAACGGCCATCGACGACGGAAACGGTCGGTGGCTTACGCGTTTGTTCAAAGTAATCGTATCCTGGCTTTAACTGGGCCCAGAAATCTTTGTAATACGAAAACTTATGACGCTGCATGTTGGCATCGGTCATGCGGAATGGGTAAATGCTCACCTGTACGCTGGATTGTCCAAACACCAGAGCGCCGGTGACAAACTGGAAAATCTCATCAATACCGTTGTCGGTCATCGCATAGCAGCCGACGGAAACGCAGGCGCCGTGGATCATCAGGTATTTACCTTCATAACCGTGTGCACGGTCGTAGGCGTTAGGGAAACCGATGTTAATCGCCTTATAGAAGCGGCTATCCGGTTTGAGCTGTCCGCGTTGTACGCTGTAAAACCCTTCCGGGCTTTTGAAATCGCCCTGACGCTGTTTCGGCCCTAACCCGCCGGAATAATTACAGATCTTATAACTGTCGAGCAATTGATACTGTTCGCCCATCTTGACGTACAGATCCAGCGTTCGCTCTTCTTTGAAGATCTGGATATAGACAGGGGAGCCCATTAACTGCTGCTTATATTCTTTGCTGACAGGCGTGGTCGGGCTGCTGCTGCTCAGCAAACCAGCAAATGAAACGCACGGCAATAAAAGCATCGCAAGAAAAAATGCGATTTTACGCATACTGCTTATTCCTTGATAAAACGATTACACACGCCAGGACGGCAAAAAGAGTCCCCAAATCGGATAAATCTGGATCTGGAGCGCTCACATTAGCACCAAGAGAGTTTTTCGCAAGTCTCTCGTGCGGCGTTTACACTTTAGTTTTTCTTTATACGGAAAATTGCGCTTAAAGGCAGTCAGACACTGGCTTGTTTTGTTGGTTAGCACACTGCATTTCTTCTTATTAGTGAAGAATGTCTAATATATTGAATTTAAAAAATTAATTATTTAATAATCGAATATTAAACAGGAACGATGAGCAATAGCGGTAAACTGCGGCGAACGTGTTTGACCAGGTATTCTTCTTTTCATGTTTTTTGTCTCTGCGCCCCGTTGCTTCTTACCGGGCCTGCTGTCTTTGTGTGTTGTGCTGTCTTTACCGTCTGTCGCCAAAGTTCAGCCCCACTTATCTGACGCCCATTTAAGCTATGCGGCGCAATTGCGGATGCGTAACCGCGCCCGGCTGCTGAAGCAGTATCACGCACAGGAAAAAAAACAGGCAAGCTACGTGGTGGAAGGCAACGCAGAAAGTAAACGCGCGCTGCGCCAGCAGAACCGGGCGCTGATTAAACAGCACCCGGAGTGGTTCCCTGGCCCACTAAAAGCCAGCGACCATCGCTGGCAGGAACTGGCTGAGAATGATCATTTTCTCAGTAGCGATCATCTGCACAATATCACTGAAGTGGCCATCCACCGACTTGAGCAACAGCTAGGTAAACCCTACTTGTGGGGAGGTACCGATCCTGATGAAGGGTTTGACTGTAGCGGGCTGATTTTTTATGCCTACAACAAAATCCTGGCGGCAAAATTGCCCCGGACGGCGAATGAAATGTATCACTACCGACGGGCAACCATCGTCTCTAACCGCGATCTTCGCCGTGGTGATTTAGTCTTCTTTCATATTCACAGCCGGGATATTGCCGATCATATGGGCGTCTATTTGGGGCAGGGGCAATTTATTGAATCGCCGAGGACGGGAGAAACCATTCGGGTGAGCAATTTATCCGATGACTTCTGGCGGGATCATTATCTTGGTGCCCGTCGTATTCTTACGGAAAATACGATTCTGTAATCAAAAAGGCGGTGTAATCACACCGCCTCGCCAGGCGTTAACTCAACGCCCCCATGATCTTTAATTCCAGCTCATCCGGAACTTCGTTATAAGACAACACCTGTAGGCCCGGGGCAAACAGGCGCGCATAGCGCGCGAGCAGAGGACGTAACTGCGGCGCGACCAGCAGCACCGGCTCTTTCCCCGCCGCTTTCATCTGCTCTTTTATCTGCGGCATATTGGTCTGGAACTGATTCAGCATATTGGGATCGACCGGCACACTGTCCAGCACCACTTTTCCACTTTGCTGAGCCTGATTCACCACATTCGCCAGCAGATTCTCCAGTTCACTATTCAGCGTATATACCGCTAGCTCATCTTTGCGTACAAACGGGTGGGTAATGCTGCGACGTAGCGCCAGACGCACATCCGCCGTTAACAGAATATGATCTTTGGTCACGGCGCTACTAGCGACCAGTACGGTGGCTATGGTGACGATATCGCGCAATGACACACCTTCGATAAGCAGCGCCCGGTACACTTTCAAGAGCTGGCTGTAATTCAGCGCTGCGCTCAAATCTTCCGCCAGACGTGGCGCCATAGAAGAGAGACGGTTATGCAACTGCGTAATGTCATCGTAATTAAACAGCTCTGGAATATAGTTACGAATGATCTTATTCACATGCGTCGCAATGACGCTGGCGCTATCAATAACCTGATACCCCATATTTAACGCTTTCGCTTTTTGCGCTGGGACAATCCAGGTGACCGGCATTCCGTAGGCCGGATCGTGACCTAAAACACCGTCGATCTCGCCATAGGTTTCACTGGAGGGCAGCGCCATCAGCTTATCTGCGGGAATATCGGCCTCATCGGCCTTGATCCCATTGATAAAAATGGCGTACTGGGTCGGTTTGAGGCGGAAGTTTTCACGAATGCGAATTTCCGGTAACAACACGCCGTTGCTGTCTGAGATCACCTGCCGCACACCGCGAATACGTTGAGTGAGCGGATTCCCTTTGGATTTATCAACCAACGACACCAGCTTGTATCCCAGGCTCAGGCTGATAGGTTCAATTAAAGGGATGGTTTCCCAACTGACCTGCTGCTCGGTGGTTTCAGCGATGGTTTTGGTCAGCGTTTCGAGATTTTTCTCTTCGGTCTCCGCCACCTTGGGGCGCTTGCTCATGCGCCAGGCGGTGAATCCCAGCAGGGCGCTGAAAATCAGGAAGGGGAAATGCGGCATCCCCGGCACCACTGCCAGCACAAACATAATGCTGGTGGCGGTATACAGCACGGAGGGGCTGGCCAGCAGTTGGCTACGCACGTCTGTGGCAATATCGCCGCTGTCGCTTACACGGGTGACGATGATCGCTGCCGCGGTCGACAACAGCAGAGAAGGGATCTGGGCGACCAGGCCGTCACCGATGGTCATCAGTACGTATTGCTGGAATGCGGCTTCGGCGCTTAAATCGTATTTAAAGATCCCGATACAGACGCCGCCGATCAGGTTGATAGCCAGGATCATCATCCCGGCGATGGCATCGCCGCGTACGAACTTTGACGCACCATCCATCGCGCCATAGAAATCCGCTTCGCCCGCTACGTCTTTACGTCGTGCTTGCGCCTGCGCCTGATTAATCAGTCCTGCGTTGAGATCGGCGTCGATCGCCATCTGCTTACCGGGCATGGCGTCAAGCGTAAAGCGGGCAGAAACTTCGGAGATACGCTCCGCACCTTTGGTCACCACGATAAAGTTAATGATCATCAGAATGATGAACACCACGAAACCAACGACAAAGTTACCGCCGATCACCACCTGGCCGAAGGACTCAATCACCTTACCGGCAGCGCCTGCACCCATGTGACCGTGCAGTAATACCACGCGTGTTGACGCCACGTTCAGCGTCAATCTCATCAGGGTGGTGATCAGCAGAATGGTCGGGAACAAGCTGAATTCGAGCGGGCGTTTCGCTGAAACGGCCACTAACAGTACCATCACCGCCAGCACGATGTTAAAGGTGAACAGAATATCCAGCAGGGCCGGTGGTAACGGCAGGATCACCATGGCCAGGATACACAGTATAACCAGCGGAATGCCGATGTTACCGTTACGCAGCAGCGCCAGGAATTGTTTAGTTGTTTTCGGCATCCAGTTTAAGAACCTCTTTTGGAATGGAAATATGTCTGTTCAGCGAAGGACGTGCTTGTGAACCGTCACGCCAGTGCTTCATTTGCAGTACATAGGTCAGGACGTGTGCAATCGCCCGATACAGTTGAAATGGGATCTGTTGATTCACCTGGGTGGTGTAATAAACGGAGCGTGCCAGCTTCGGGAACTCAACAACTTCAATATTGCTTTCTGCCGCCACCTGGCGGATATACAGCGCGATTTCATCAGTGCCTTTGGCAACCACGAAAGGTGCTGCGGCGCGTGACTGGTCGTACTGTAGCGCCACGGCATAGTGGGTTGGGTTGGTGATCACCACATCGGCTTTTGGCACAACTTTGCGAATTTGCCCCATCGCCATTTGCCGTTGCAGGCGACGGATCCTGGCCTTAACCTCGGGTTTACCTTCCTGATTTTTATACTCTTCTTTCACTTCCTGTTTCGTCATCTTCAGCCCTTTGGTGAACATTTTTTTTGCCAGAGGGACATCGATCAACGCAAAGAAAACAAACAGGATGACAAAGTTGCGCATGATGCTGCTGTACAGCGCCAGACCATCGTTGATGGCCTGTTTGAAATGAAGCTCTTGTAAGCCGAGGAATGCGGCAACGTTATTGCGTACGCTGAGCCATAGCATCACCAGCAGCACTATCGCTTTGAGCGTCATCTTGCCGGTATCGACCAGATGGTCGGTGGAAAACAGGCGACTAATCCCTTTGATCGGGCTTAATTTGCTAAAGTCCGGCAATATTTTTTTCGGCAGGAATAGCCAGCCTCCCGGAATCAGTGAGGCAAACAGCGCGGCAACCGGCATGGGTAACAGCGTCAGGATGAATTTCCCCAGAATCAGCAGATGGTGCTCAAGGAACTGACCGATGATATCCGGGTCATTAATGTTCTGCGCGTACTGATGCACGCTGATAAAGCTTTCGCGCACGAAATCTTCGTACCAGGGAAAGCTGCTGGAGATCACCATAAACGCGGCAAACAGACTGGCGGCAAGCCCCATATCTTTTGAACGCGGTATTTGCCCCTCTTGTCTGGCCTTGCGAAGTTTTTGCGCCGAGGGTTTTTCTGTTTTTTCTTCGCTACTGTTATCCGCCATAGTGCCCCTTCAACGCGTCAAGCTGCTGTAAGACGAAATTCGCCAGGTGCAAATAGTGGTCGGGCAGGTTGTAAAGCAGAGTCGCAAAGCAGATCAGGCCCGCCAGCATGTTGATGGGAAAACCTAATGAGTACAGGTTGAGCGGTGGTGCAATACGGTTTAGCAGACCAAAGCAGCCCTGAACAATCAGCATGATGAAGGTTGTCGGCAGCGCCAGCAGCGTGGCGGCGGCGAATACCCAGCCCAGCGCCAGGGAAATCGTGCGCAGAGATTGCGGATGCAGAGCATTGCCAATCGGCCAGTAAGTAAAGCCTTTGAATAAAATACTCACCAGCAGCAGATGCCCGTCCATGGCAAAAAACAGTATCACCGCGTAGATATTGATCATTTCCGCCAGCACCGTCGTTGACGCGCCGCTGCTGGGGTCGTTCATTACCGCCATGCTCATCCCCATATTAAAAGAGAGGATCTGACCCGCCAGTTGCAGCGCTAAAAATAAAAACTGCAGCATCAGGCCAAAAAGCATCCCCCACAGAAACTGCTCTGCGGTCAAAATAATGCTGTTCATCGACAGCAGGCTGGTGGGCACCGGGTGGGGGATAAGCGGCGTAATGATAAAGGCCAACGCCAGTGACAAAATAATGCGTATACGTATGGTCAGTGCGGCATTATCCAGTACCGGCGCGTAGTGAATAAACGCCATAATGCGCACGAAGGGAAACCACATGCCCAGTATCAGATTACTTAACTGTGTAATATCTGTTTCGCGCATGTCAGTGCACCAGAATGGCGGCCTGAGTGAACAGATGCACGCAGAGATCGCTCAGCTGGACGATCATCCATTTTCCGCAAATACCCAATACCGCGAGGGTGACGATCAGCCTGGGTAAAAAACTAAGCGTTTGTTCGTTAATCTGCGTCACAGCCTGAAAAATGCTGACTAACATACCGACCAGCAGGCTGGGGACGACCAACACGCAGACTAAAATGATCACAACTTTTATACCGCTGGCAACAATGTCTGCAGCTACATCAATGGTAAGCATGTCTGATCTCCGTTAGCCTAGTCCCAGACCGCGAATGCTGGAGGTCAGCGTCCCAACCGTCAGCGCCCAGCCATCAATAAGCACAAACAGCATCAGCTTAAAGGGCAGCGAAACGATCAGCGGTGACAGCATCATCATCCCCATCGCCATCAGTACGCTGGCGACGATCAGGTCGATCACGAGGAACGGAATGTAAATCATAAAACCTATCTGGAAGGCGGTTTTGAGTTCGCTTAGCACATAGGCGGGAACGATAATGGAAAGATCCTGATCGACGGCGTTCCCTTTCGCATTGGCGATCGTCATTATCTGCGCAATCGCTTTTTTATTGGTCTGCGCCAGCATAAAACGTTTCAATGGCGAAGCGGCTGTACTCAGGGCGTCGGGGAGCGTGATTTGATCGTTTTCAAACGGAACCACGGCATGATCGTAAATGTTGAGCCAAATTGGGCGCATCACCAGCATGGTTAACGACAGCGCAATGCCAATCAATATGCGGTTCGGCGGCGTTTGTTGCAGCCCCAACGCCTGACGAAGCAGGGAAAGAACAATAATAAAACGGGTAAAACAGGTCATCATCAGCACCAGGGTAGGCAGAATGCCCACCAGGGTCATCAGGATCAGGACCTGGATTTTTACGCTGTATTCCTGGCTATTTCCGTGTGAAATCACATTCAGCAACGGGATATCTCCCCCTTGCGCGCAGGCAAAGGGAGAGAGGATGAGTAACGAGATACCCAGTAAGAGTGTGAGTGTTGGCGCGCGTTTCATGGTGCCAGATCGTTGATTTCATGCGTGTTGAATTCAAGGACGCGCAGGCCATATTTTTCGTTGACCACAACCACTTCAGCCTTACCTAGCAGGATATTATTGACCTTGATATCCAGCGGTTCACCGGCGAGTTTATCCATCTCGATGACGGTGTCGTCATCGATGTTCAGCAGATCGGCCAGCATCACCTCTACGGATGAAACTTCCAGCGTTAGCGTGACCGGAATACGTTTGAGTAATGACATCGACTCGGAAAAACGGTCTTCTAAACGCGCCACCAGCTTTTCTGTGGCAGACGGTGTGGGTGGCGTAGTCGCTTCGGGGGCTAACTCGAAGCCTTGCTCTAAAATATCTTCTGGCTTACTCATAGGATTTCTCCGTCTTGCTCGTTAATTCGGACAAAAACAGTTTGTCTTTATCCTCTACGATCAGGGCATTAAATAATTCGGATTTCCCGATATAAACAGGGAAAGTATCAGGCATCGCAATCGGTAAAATATCGCCGGGTTTAATCGTCGTCAGGTCGGCAACATTCAGAGGAATTTCTGCAATCTTCACGTTCATGGTTAGCGGCAGCGTATGAATGATTTCTTTGATCAGCGTTTTTTTACGCGTTTCAGCGCTGGCTTTATCAATCTGCTTTTTTTTCTCTCCGTGTTCGCTACGGCGGATCAAATTCAGAATGTAATCGGTATGCGAATCGTCCAGTAAGATGCGGAAACTGCAATTCTCATCATCACCTAATACAAATGTAAGCTGATAAGCCCAGTGGGTTTGTATGGTGCTGCTGTCGGGTTTGAGCGTCAGTGGAATACCGGATATATTTTTATTAAAAATGATATTGCAAATATCCAGTGCCAGTCTGCTTCTCAAGCGGATTTCCGTTTTGGTTGGTAAATCATCTTGCGACTTCTCGTCGGCGAGAGATGATGTCAGACCATAAAAGTTACCTAATAACATTAACAATAATGCGCGGTCGATATCAAAGGCCAGATGCCCAACCTGAGAAACTAATAATTCCGCACTTTTATTGATAACATCCATCTCACAGTGTATTTTTTTTAGTGTTATATTTGTGCGATGTTTTTTCAGGAAATAGTTTCCAAGATGTGATTCAATTGTATCAAAACTTCCCGTAAACATAGTCGGCAGACGATGATATGGACGTCCAAGCCGGTTTCCTTCAAGTTTAAAGATTCCGGGCGTTTGACTATATTTCAGCATGGTACGCTTTCTCAGCTGTAATTTCTGGGGCGGATAAGTTGATATCAAATTCCGCGGTTATCAAAGAAAATACAAATCCATTTAATTTACTGTTCATCCTTGACGCTATTCTCATAGTGTTGAAGTCCATTAGATACGAAATGCAGTACCTACTCACGTCTATGGAGTAGGGCTGGATATTAGATATTTTACCCCTCTCCTCTGCAAGTTATTAATGGTGATGAACTATAATTAAAAAATAATTAATTACGCATCCGTGATGTTGCCCACTTACTGCCTGTCGCTGCTTAGGCTTATCATTATGTCTGTTTTTTATGCGATTTTTCTTGTATGTTGATGTTTTTAAAGGAATAATATTTTTATTATCTTTTAATTTAAGATTGTTAATGTTACTGGTGATAGTATTTTTTTAGGAAAATCCCTATTTGGAAATAGTCTCAGATAGGGCAGCCCCGTGAACGGGTGGTAAAACATGAGCAAGGATGAGATTAAGACATGGCACGGGCGATATCTATTATTCGATGATTGTGCTTTGGAATGATTTGTATATTTCTCGTAACGGATGTTAACTTTACTTCTAAGTGTAAATAATCATGTTTGAACTTATTGCCGAAGCAGCCTCCAGCATTAACGTTTTTTCAATGGCCAGGCGTATTGCTGCGTTTAATGTTCCAGTACTTATCCATGGCGAAACCGGTACTGGTAAAGAATGTATCGCCAAATTTATTCACTCGATTGCATTTGCGCAGGAGGCGTCGGCGCCTTATATCGGTGTGAACTGCGCCGCTATTCCTGAAAACATGCTTGAAGCAACGCTCTTTGGTTATGATAAAGGGGCGTTTACTGGAGCGGTGGCCACCGTACCGGGAAAGATGGAATTAGCCAATAACGGTACATTACTGCTGGATGAGATCGGCGATATGCCTTTGGCACTACAGGCCAAAATACTACGTGTATTACAGGAACAACAGGTTGAGCGTTTAGGAAGTAACCGTCTCATCAAATTAAATTTTCGTTTAATTGCCTGCACCAATAAAAATCTTGAAGAAGAGGTTGCGGCAGGACGCTTCAGAGAAGATCTCTATTATCGCATGTCAGTGATTCCGTTGACCATGCCGCCTTTGCGCGAGCGTATGGAAGATATTATCCCTCTGGCGGAATCCTTTATTAAAAAATACTCCACGGTGCTGGTAAAAAATATCAAGCTTTCTGAATCGTCACGCCGGGCGTTACTGAGCTATGCGTGGCCGGGTAATGTGCGCCAACTGGAGAACGCCATTCAACGAGGAATGATCCTTAATCGTGATGGCGTCATTTATCCCGATACGTTAGGCCTGCCATCCATTGAGTCCGATTCCTGGAGCGAGCCGCAATGGCAACCTAAACCCAGCGCGCAGATCACCACCAGCGACAATCTGGGCCAGCATGGTCGCAGCGCACAGTATCAATATATCGCTGACCTGATGCGCAAATATCAGGGTAATAAAACCAAAATCGCTGATTTATTAGGAATAACCCCACGTGCGCTTCGTTATCGTCTGGCATCAATGCGAAAACAGGGAATAGAAATCTTTTCCTGAATCAGTCTGTGGTACCGAGAACGCTTTTCTAATTTTAAGAGTAGGTCATGAGCATAAATACGATAGCCCCAGCCAGTACCATGCAGACGCAAATGATGCAGGACATGCAGCAGATGAAAGCGGTCGCGCAAGCGCCCGTCCTTTCGCCGATGCAGGTAAACCCCCAGTTGGCATCATCTCCGGTTTCGTTCGACCGCGTTATGCAAGGGGCGCTGAATCATGTTGATCGGTTCCAGCAGGTTGCGGAACAAAAACAAACGGCCATTGAGATGGGGAAAAGCGACGACCTGGCGGGGGCGATGATCGCCAGCCAGCAGGCATCGTTATCGTTTTCCGCGCTGGTGCAGGTACGTAATAAAGTCGCTTCCGGATTCAATGACCTGATGAGCATGTCAGTCTAACGCTATGAATGAACTAATAAAAAAAGTTACTCAGTTTTTACCATCCTTCTCTTTCAGGCTGGATGGTAATAAACGTCTGGCGTTACTGGCAGCAGCGGCTGTTGCGGCTACCGCCATTATTGTCAGCGAGCTATGGAATGGCAACCACGGCTATGTTTCGCTGTACGGTAGCCAGGAAAATATCCCGGTTTCGCAGATCGTCACCGTGCTGGATGGTGAAAAGCTGGAATACCGGATCGATCCGCAAAGCGGACAAATTCTGGTTCCGGAAGAGGACTTGTCCAAAACGCGAATGACGTTGGCGGCGAAAGGCGTTCAGGCCATGCTGCCCAGCGGCTACGAGCTGATGGATAAAGACGAAGTACTGGGCGCCAGTCAGTTTGTGCAAAACGTCCGTTACAAGCGGAGTCTGGAAGGCGAACTGGCGCAGAGCATCATGACGCTGGACGCCGTAGAGAGCGCCCGCGTGCATCTGGCGCTCAATGAAGAGAGTTCTTTTGTCGTCAGCGACGAGCCGCAAAACAGCGCCTCGGTGGTGGTGCGTCTGCATTATGGCAGCAAGCTGGATCTCGATCAGGTGAATGCCATCGTGCACCTGGTATCCGGCAGTGTGCCTGATTTGAAAGCTTCGCAGGTCAGCGTTGTCGACCAGGCGGGGAATTTGCTGTCCGATGGTATTGGCGCGGGTGAAGCGGTTTCTGCGGCGACGCGTAAGCGCGACCAAATCCTCAAAGATATCCAGGATAAGACCCGCGCCAGTCTCGCAAATGTTCTCGACTCGCTGGTAGGAAGCGGTAACTACCGGGTGAGCGTGATGCCGGATCTCGATCTGAGCAATATCGACGAAACCCAGGAGCATTACGGCGATACGCCAAAGGTTAATCGTGAAGAAACGGTACTCGATAGCGATACCAACCAAATCGCCATGGGGATCCCCGGCTCGCTGAGTAACCGTCCTCCATTGGCGGCAAATCAGGTGACGAATGGTGCCAATGGAACCGCGCCAGAAGAGCCTCGCCAGCCTGCTGCGTTGTCAAAGCATAGCGAGAACAAACGCGACTACTCCTGGGACCGTAGCGTTGAACATATTCAGCATCCTGGTTTCGACATTAAACGTTTAAATGTGGCCGTGGTACTTAACCAGAGCGCGCCTGCGTTGAAGAACTGGAAACCGGAACAAACCACGCAGCTGACGGCGCTGTTGAATAACGCCGCCGGGATTGATGCTAAGCGTGGCGACAATCTGTCCTTATCGCTGCTTAATTTTGTGCCGCAGTCGATCCCCGTCGAGCCGGTGGTCCCCTTATGGAAGGATGACAACATTCTGGCCTGGGTGCGTCTGATTGGTTGCGGCCTGCTGGCTCTGCTGTTGCTGCTGTTTGTTGTTCGTCCGGTCATGAAACGGTTGACCGCCGAACGTCGCCGGACGTCGACACCAGAGCTGGCGCTGGACGCCGCACCGATCGCGATTCCTGCGGACAAACCTCATTTTGCGGCCGCTGAAGATGAACGCAAAAACATTGAACTGCCTTCTTTCCCTGGTGACGACAGCCTGCCTTCGCAGAGCTCCGGTCTGGAAGTGAAGCTGGAGTTCCTGCAAAAACTGGCGATGAGCGACACCGATCGCGTAGCTGAAGTTCTCAGACAATGGATTACCAGCAATGAGCGAATTGACAATAAATAACGGCAGTAACAACAGCTACCTCGAGCAGGCCGCAATTTTATTGCTGTGTCTGGGCGAGGAGGCGGCAGCCACGGTGATGCAAAAGCTCAGCCGCGAAGAGGTGGTTCGTCTCAGCGAAAACATGGCGCGTCTGTCTGGCGTAAAAACCAGCATGGCGAAAAAAGTGATCAATAACTTTTTTGATGAATTCCGTGAGCAGAGCGGCATTAACGGCGCCTCGCGTTCCATGCTGCAAGGGATCCTCAATAAAGCGCTGGGCACTGAAATCGCCAGCAGCGTGATCAACGGTATTTATGGCGACGAGATCCGTTCGCGGATGGCGCGTTTACAGTGGGTGGAACCGCGCCAGTTGGCGATACTGATCTCAGAAGAGCATTTGCAGCTACAGGCCGTATTCCTTGCCTTCCTGACGCCAGAGATCTCGGCTACGGTACTGTCTTACATGAATGAGTCAGTGCAAAACGAGATCCTCTATCGGGTTGCCAAACTGAACGATGTAAACCGCGACGTGGTGGATGAGCTGGATCGGTTGATCGAACGTGGGCTGTCGGTGCTCTCCGAACATGGTTCGAAAGTGAAAGGGATCAAGCAGGCCGCAGATATCGTGAACCGCTTCCAGGGTAACCAACAGGTGATCCTCGATCAGCTGCGCGAACGCGATGAAGATGTCCTCGAACAGTTGCAGGACGAAATGTACGACTTCTTCATTTTGAGCCGCCAAAGCGACGAAGTGCGCCGTCGACTGCTGGATGAAGTGCCGATGGAAGATTGGGCGGTGGCGCTGAAAGGTACCGAAGCGCTGTTACGCCGTTCGATTTATGCCGTGATGCCTAAACGTCAGGTACAACAGCTGGAGGCGATAACCTCACGTCTTGGACCGGTTCCGGTGAGCCGTATTGAGCAGATCCGCCGTGAAATCATGGGAATTGCCCGCGAGCTTGAGGAAGCGGGTGAAATTCAGCTACAGCTGTTTGCTGAACAGACGGCGGAGTAACACATGGCGATTGAAACCATTCGTGGTCGTTACCGGCTGCATCGTTTTCCTCCTCGCCAGCGCCATCTCCAGGCTGAACAGCTCACGCCGGGTATTACCCCAGCGGATTATCAGCGCCAACTGATGGATGGCTTCCAGGAAGGGCTGCAAAAAGGTTTTGAGCAGGGGATGACCGAAGGCCAGGAGCAGGGTTTTCAGGAGGGGCATCAGAAGGGGCACGATGAAGGGCGTCGTCAGGGATACACTGAAGGCAGCCTGGCCGGACAGCAAGAAGGGCGCAAGCAGTTTGAACGAGCCGCCCAGCCGCTGGAAGCTATCTCCGGCAAAGTGAATGACTATCTCGCGCACATCCAGCGTAAACAGCGGGAAGACCTGCTGCAGCTGGTTGAAAAGGTTACCCGCCAGGTGATTCGTTGCGAGCTGGCGCTGCAACCGACGCAGCTATTATCGCTGGTCGAAGAGGCTATTTCGGCCTTTCCGGCGATGCCTGAGTCGCTACAGGTGCTGCTGAGTAACGAAGAATTTAACCGTATCAAAGATGTCGCGCCTGAGAAGGTCACCGCATGGGGACTGACGCCATCTCCCGATCTGCAGGCGGGCGAGTGCCGGGTGATTACCGATAAATCCGAGCTGGATATTGGCTGCGAGCATCGACTCGAGCAATGTATGTCGGCGCTCAAAGAGTCGCTGCTGCCGGAGTCGACGGGTGAGTGACCTTTCCAGCTTCGACAACGCGCTGCGTTCCATTGAGTCGATTCCTTTAGCCCGGGTTGCCGGGCGACTGGTGCGCGTGAACGGCATTTTGCTGGAGAGCGTGGGCTGCCCGTTGGTAACGGGCCAATTGTGCCGCGTTGAAAGCGCCAACCATACGCTGATTGACGCGCAGGCGGTGGGATTTAATCGTGATATCACCTACCTGATGCCCTTCAAACACCCCGTCGGACTGATGGCGGGGGCGCGCGTATTCCCCGAAGAAAAAGCCCAGGAGATCCTGATTAGCGAAAGCTGGCTGGGGCGGGTGGTCAATGGCCTGGGCGAACCGCTGGATGCCAAAGGTCGTCTGACCGGCAATGACGTGCTGCCACCTCAGGCGCCGTCTATCAACCCCCTCACGCGTCGGTCGGTAAACCAACCGCTGGATGTTGGCGTAAAAGCAATCAACGGTCTGCTCACTATCGGTAAAGGCCAGCGCGTGGGATTAATGGCCGGCAGCGGCGTGGGAAAAAGCGTGCTGTTGGGGATGATCACCCGCCAGACCAAGGCCGACATTGTGGTGGTGGGGTTAATTGGTGAGCGTGGCCGCGAGGTGAAAGAGTTTATCGATCATTCACTGGGCGCGGAAGGGTTGGCAAAATCTATCGTCGTCGCGGCTCCGGCGGATGAGTCGCCGTTGATGCGTTTGAAAGCCACCGAGCTGTGCCACTCTATCGCGGCCTGGTTTCGCGATCGCGGGCATCACGTTTTACTGCTGGTGGATTCGTTAACCCGTTATGCCATGGCGCAGCGTGAGATTGCGTTGTCATTAGGGGAACCTCCGGCGACGAAAGGCTATCCGCCATCGGCGTTCGGCATGATCCCAAAGCTTGTGGAAAGCGCGGGCAACAGCGAAAGCGAAGGTTCAATGACCGCCATTTACACGGTGCTGGCGGAGGGGGACGATCAGCAGGATCCGATCGTTGACTGCGCGCGCGCGGTGCTGGATGGGCATATCGTTCTGACCCGTAAGCTGGCGGAAGCCGGGCATTATCCAGCCATCGATATTGGGCAGTCGATCAGTCGATGCATGACGCAGGTTACGCCCAACGAACACCAACAGTCAGCCCGTCTGCTGAAACAAAACTACGCCACCTATATGGAAATTAAGCCGCTGATCCCGTTGGGAGGCTATGTTGCCGGAGCCGACCCCAGCGTTGATAAAGCCGTCAAAGTGTTCCCCGCTATCGAGCGTTTTCTGCGTCAGGAGGTGAGTGAACCCGCCTCACTTGAGCTGGTGCAAAGTCGCTTACAGGCCCTTTTCCCCCAGGCAAAGAAAACGGAAGGTAAATAATCATGCGGCAAATTATTGATACCCTGGCGCAATTGCAGCGCCTGCGGGATAAATCAGTAAAAGACATGACGGTCCAACTGGCTAAACAGCAGCAGGTCTGTACCGGTTTTGACAATAACATAAAAGCGCTGGGCTACCTTATTCAAAAAACCGGCACCGGCGTTGACACCCCTTCCGTTGAATCACTTAAAAACGTCACGGGTTACAAAGGTACGCTGCGCACGGTAATTGCCTGGCAAGAACAGGAAAAAACGCTGGCTAAAATCAAAGAGCAGCGTATTCAAAAAAATCTGGTTGCCGCGGCCTGCGAAGAGAAAATTGTTGCCATGACGTTGGCAGATAAGCGTTACGCGCTGAGCAATGAGGCGCAGGTAAAAGAGCAAAAAGCCGTAGATGAAATAGCCGCGCAATGCTGGCTAAGACAGAAGACGCTGGGACTGGTATGAAAACGATCATTACTTTCGGCACATTTGATGTTTTTCATATTGGACATCTGCGTATTCTTGAACGCGCCAGGCAGTTGGGTGAGCGACTGATTGTCGGTATCTCTTCCGATGCGCTAAATATGCAGAAAAAAGGCCGGATGCCGGTTTACAGCCAAAGCGATCGTATGGGGATTGTTGCCGGGCTGAAATGCGTGGACAGTGTGTTTCTCGAAGAGTCGCTGGAGAAAAAAGCGGATTATATTCGCCAGTTTAACGCCGATACGCTGGTGATGGGCGATGACTGGGCAGGACGCTTTGATAGTTTGTCGTACCTGTGCGAAGTGATCTATTTCCCAAGAACACCATCGATATCAACGACTTCGATAATAGAAATTATTCAAGCTGATTCAACTCATTAATAATGTTTTGATGGGATTATTTTTGCAGTAAGGATGAATTATGAAGATGTTAAAAATATATATATCAGAAATATTTTTCACTCTTGAACAACAGTTATTAAACCACATAGATTCTTTTGAAAAAGAAAATAGTCAATCGATATTTATTTCTCCGTTTGCTAGTCGATTAAACGGAGATGTACTATCAGTGACTCGTGCACTAATTATACCATACAAGCACCATCATGATTACTATGATCATATAATCATGAAGTTGTGCAATACTATAGTTGAAAAAAATTTTTCGCATATTGAAATGCATTTTCCAGTAACAGCTTCATTTATATCTATTTTGTCTTTTAACCTTATACGTAATATCAATAAAATTAAAACGATTACTAATATAAAGCTACACGTATGGGATGGTGTTGTAGAAGATCTTCTTTGTCGTCAGGAATTTTTAAATTTAAAGAGGGAAACTCTAAAATCCTCAATAACTCGTTTGCTCAATGAGTTTCAGTTGATGATTGAGAATCTTGACTTGAAATATTTATTCCGTTTTGATACGGCATTTATGTTTTATTTTTGGCACTATCTGTTTGATACTGACTATCATATGGTTCGCCCATGTTTATTGGCTGAGAATAATAATAAAAGCTTTACCGATAAGTTACTTAAGAATACGTTACCTATTGATTATGAATGCATTAAGAAAACAGATAGAAAAGTACAGTTACTGTACATGAAGATACTTGGTATCACCGGGGATATTTTTCTACGCCTAAAAAAATATGTTGCAGATAATATATTAATGTTAACTTATGCTGACGCGACTTACCGAAAGTCAGCACAGTTTAAATCGAGTAAAAGAGATTTTGGTTTTCATTTTGATGAGTACATATCAACGCAGGATGTCTTGAATCAGTATTCTCGATTGGTTATTAATTGTGTTAACGCCTCTGATGACTACCGAGAATACTTGTCTGGTCGTGAATATCTGAATATAAGCTATGAAGAACAGTGCTCTATGTTTTTTCTTCATGCGCTTGGTGTCGTTCCTGAAAAAATTTCAGGGCATCCTGATTTATACTTGCTGGCATTTCCTACAAATCGAATTTCTTATTTTTTTTTGTACGAGGATTTGTCTTTTCATAGCACTAAACAATTTGGAGAACTAATTTTTTCTGTTGGTTATCAGGGTGACATTCTCTATAGCAGTGAAACAAAAAATCTGTTAAATGGAAATGATGAACAACAGCTCGATGAAATGATTCTTATCAAAATGAAATCCTCATTGGGCGACTGCATGTTTGCATTATCAGCAGTTAAGGCCCTTTATGCTGTTACAAAGAAGAAAATAACGTTCGTGACGCACCGAGCTTACACAGAATTAGCACGATGTAATCCGTGGATAGATAAGGTTATTGCCATTGAAGATCTTTCAGATCATGCTTTAATTGATTACTTCTATGAGGAAACACAACGTAGTGCACATTTTTGCGAGATTTTACATATTTTGGCAGATTGCCATCAGATCGATGCCTGTTTACGTAGTGTTGGCGCGAAAATTAATCCAAAAGAAATGAGCATGGATATTGACCTGAGTAGACATGATCTTACTCGGGTTGATGAATTCTGTACCATAAATAATTTTAATGATGAAAATATTGTATTATTGCATGCCAACATAGGTGATCCAAATCGTACTTGGTCTGGTGAGAACTGGAATATTCTGGCAGAGAAATTTATCCATTTAGGTTGGAAAGTTGTCGCAATAGGAAGTACCAATAATAAATATGCTGAAACACAGGTGCATGAGTTCACTCATCCGGCAGTCATTAATGCGGTGGACCAATTCTCAATTCTTGAAACCATACATTTGATGAGAAAAAGTCAGCTACTGGTCGCCACCGATTCTGGGCCTGTTGCATTAGCTGGCGCATCTGATATAGCTATTGTTTCACTTTACTCGATTGTGCCCGGGTATAAGCGTATTCCCTATCGGCATGGAAGGTTGGGATGGAATGCTTTATGCGTGAATCTGAAATGTAAATATGGTCACTGTATGCAACTGGCTATAGATTCAAAATTCTGTCGAGATGTACTTGGTACAAATATTCAAATGCGTCGACTGAATAATTGGTGTCCATTAGGTGATGTGCAAGGTGATAAATTTCGCTACTCCTGCATAAAAAGTTATTCTGCCGAAAATTTATTCCCAGAAATTATGTCTTTTTTATCTTCTAAAAAATTTGTTCTGCAGCGTTATTCCGGAACGGTTCATACAGGGTGATTAAATATTTATAATTACTTTGTAAGAGTTATATATTGTATAGTAAAACTATTCGACTATTAACAGATAGGATTCTTTATGTTTTTTGCCCCACGCCAACTGTCGTTTGTCCTCAGTGCCTCACATCATGGCACAATGATCGTAAATAGAAATGATTATAACAAAAATGAAGATAATAATGAATATTATGGCGTGGGCTATCATATTCTCAATAGTGCGTGCTTCGATGTCGACGAGATTTCCTTAATTTTACAACTGTTATCATGTCGTCGAAAATATTATGGTAATGGCGTGTTTGTTATTGATGGTGGTGCTAATATTGGTGTCCATACATTAGAGTGCTCTCGTTATATGCAAGGGTGGGGATCAGTGTTGAGTTTTGAAGCTCAGGAGAGGATTTTCTATGCACTAGCTGGAAATATTGCCATTAATAATTGCACTAATGCTCAGGCAAAACTGTCCGCTTTAGGTGCTGAAACAGGTAAGATGCTTATTCCTCGCCCAGATTATAACCGTAGCGCAAGCTTTGGTAGTTTGGAGCTAAAGCAAAAAATAGGTACAGAATTTATTGGGCAATATGTTTCTTACAGTGATGATGATTGTGATGAAGTTTCTGTAATATCTCTTGATTCTTTAGATTTACTTCGGCTCGATTTCATTAAAATTGATGTCGAAGGTATGGAGATGGATGTATTACAAGGTGGTATAGAGCAAATATGTAAGCATCATCCAATTATATTGGTGGAGACAATAAAATCGGATAAGGAAAAAATAAACAATTTCCTTATCGGTATGGGATATAAAGTTTTTCCATGTGGAATTAATGCTTTGGCCATTCATAATAGCGATCCGACACTTAATGAAATAACAGGGGTGAAATAGTCTTGAAATAGGTTGAGCAAATCAGATGTTCTTTTGTTAAATAAAGACGGAGAGAAGATCCGTCTTTATTGAGTATTGTATGAAGAATTAATTAATGGTGAATTGAGGTGATAATACTATATATTGGCAATAAAATATAATGCTTCTTACGCAACAAGTTATGTCTATTGATTAAATAATTTATTTTATCCTTTGTAGTTCTTCCAATTGTATCTATAAATATATCATCTAAATAGATGTAGTCAAAAACGTTAAGGTTTTTTCGTTGCGATAGAATTTTGCTGCCTATATCGTCATAGATAACTAATGTGAAAACACTCTGTGGTATTAGAGCGGTAATACTGCTTGTATCGATATCTTGATCGGCAGGGACATGCTGCACCTCCGAAAAATTGTGGATAGTGTTGGACAACTTATAGGCATTACTCAAGTTACCAAAGAATACAATATGAATATTCTTCATTAATATCATTATCCAGTATTTGGATATTAGGCAAATAAAATGATCAATATCATTATCATCGATGTTTCTTTCTGATAGTTCTATAAGTTTGCTAATGAGGTCATTTAGTTCATTGCTTTCTTCTAATGAATCGGTATATGCAACAAATAAATTTTTAATTTTATCAATCGTATCGTTATTTCTTAATTTTACTAGCTCAGTACTAAGATGTTTTAATGAGCTTAGAAATTTTTTCGCATTAACCTGATTTGATGACATAGATGTTCACTTTGATTGTTGTTTGTCTTATTTAAATGCCAGGTGAAGGCCGTCACATATATGATGGACCTCCATGTTGAATTTGCGGAATAGAATGTTCAACGATTTTGTTGAGTAGTAACTAACATGCCCGCCTCTGGGAAGTATATACCAATCATCCATTTTGAGATGCAGTCGTGAGTCATTATTTAATGTTGAGAAGAAAAATTTACCATTATTACTATTTAATAAATTATCAATTAATGATACCGTTTTAATCGGGTCAGGTGTGTGTTCCATTACTTCAAAAGAGACAATGAACTCAAATCTCTCCTGCGGCATTGAATCATTTTGATAGAAAGGATCCCAGCCAGTTGCATCTACGCCTTTTTCTTTAAGTAAATCGACTAGTTTATTATTTCCACAACCGAAATCTAGCATATGATATGATTTAATATCAGAAAAATTTTCAATCAAAAATCTTGCATTCTGTTGAGGTCTTAATTCAGGGAAGTCTGGATCAATATGGATATATTCGTCATTGTAGATGTATGTAGAGAAGTCATCTTCATTCCAGTGATCAAAAGCATTAGTGTAAATTAATCCACAGTTTTCACATCGATGATAGTAGATAGGTTGGCCCGATAATTTAGATTTCAGTCCATGCCTGCCATGTAACTCGTTGAAATCAATAACGCCATACAACGATGCCTCGGAATTGCATATTTTACATAGTGATATTTTTTCAACTTTTTTTATATCCATCGTCACTCTGTTACTCCAGATAATTTATGATGTCAGTTAGATGTTAAATTGAATAATTTTTTCTGTAGGCTGTGTAATAAGACATTTTGATCCGTAACATCTTCCGGACAAATCGTTTTAGCGATTACCTGCGCCGCTCGCTCACCCGCTCGGCCATCCATAAACGCATCGCAATAGTGCTGGCGAATCTCAGTCAATGACACTTCCAGCGCAGCCCAGTCAAACGTATCGGATAACGCAGCACGCAGTGTTTGCATATCATCAGCAACAGGGAGAATGTCCCGGATACGTTGATCTGCGCTGTCAGGAGTGGAGAAACTTTGCTGACCATCGAGCAACGAATTCATGTTGGGCCAGCTCAGTAAAATGATGCGTTTATTCATATGAATAGCATCAAAAATAAAGCCGCTGCTGTCTGTCAGGACGTAATCCGCCTGCGCAATAAGCGCCAGCAGGTTCTGCGGATCGTCAATTCTGTTTTTTAAATAGCGCTGCGCCAGCGCCAGAGAGGCGGCTTCTTCCGGTCTGTGCTGTGTGCCATGATGCAATTTAGTGACGATATTATATTCATGGCTTAACCGGCTGAGTTGTTCCGCCCAATGGGGGAGGGAGCTTAGCGCACCATAGGTTGGCGCATACAGAATGGTCTGTTTTTTCGCATTGAGTTTCAGGCTTTTTGGCAGCGTGTTATCAAAAGTGTGGTTGTGCCACTCATCGAAGAGCGGATTGCCGACCACTTTTGCACTGCCGCCAATATCAAGCGCGTGCTGGCTATAGTGGCTGTAACACAGGATGCGATGATAAAAAGCGTTCCACCAGGCATGGTTCCACTCTTCTTTCGCCAGGCCATACATGGCACGCACATGGGTATCCGCCAGTCCGTTTAGCAACGGCGTATAGTAAGGGCTGACCAGGCATTTGAAACGCTGGCGTTGCTCAATGACCGTAGAAAGACGTGTTCCGCCCAGCGCGGGGTCGTTAATGGTTTTAATCGTTGCCGTCATTTCATCCAGAAACGACTTGTGTATTTTGTCACTTACCAACAACGAGCATGTATGGCCCATCGCCTGCAGCGCGCGAATAATGGGGCGGTACACCGCGTAATGCAGCGACGTTTCCATATAGAAGCCAATGGCATCGAGATGAGTGGAAGTCGAAGGTAGCGAGTTGCTTACCAGCGCGTTGACGGTCTCGGGTTTTTTATTAATTTTATTGAAGTAGTAGCCGATGTTATCGGTTTCTTTCTTCTCGATATCGCTATATCCCGCGCGTTGATAACAAATGCTCGGATAACACGAGAGCCATTTTCCTTCACGTAGCAGCGGCTGCCATTGCTCTTCGAGGGTGTCTGAGAGGTCATGCTCCATTTGCTGAGTCAGCGTCGGGTAATAGCGGCTGTTTACCAGATAGGCGCAAACCTTATTGCAGTCGCGGGCATGGATCATACCCTGCAGGCTTTTCAGTTCGCTGCCTTGTTTAATTTCTCCGCCGAGGATAACCACTTCCCACGGAAAATTAGGTAACGCGCTCAGGAGCGAGTTAAGTACACGAATATGCTTTTCCTGTTTGAGGATCACGCTGTCATCTTCAAATAACAGGTAGTTTTTCCAGCCCTTACTCTGCGCCAGCTGTAGCGCCTGCATATGGGATTGACGGCGACCAATCTGGCCATTGGTTGCTACTGATGCGGCCAGCCGGGTAACCTTTTCCGCAGGGAAATTAAGAAACGTCAGCTCTTGCTGGATGTGCGCTAAACGATCCGGACGTGAATCCAGATTCACGATCACCACCTGATCAATGTAATCCCAGTGGATCGGCTGATGATGCGTGGCGTTATGCAGGCTTTGATACCAGTTTTTTAGCATCGGGTCGGTAACCGCCTGTGCCAGCGAGGTTTCCTGCGGCTCGCTGCTTCCCAATACAAAGTCTTTATCGAACGTATTTTGGCTATGCGAGATACAAATAATGGTGCGCTCGCCCGGCAATTGTAGTGGATTCACCGTGAATTGATTGGTGAATCCTTCTTCTTCGCCTAAGTTACATTCATCATCGTAACGGTGCTTTTTCAAATAATTGCGATGGTAGCAAAAGGTGCCGTTGAGAATGTTTTGCGGGCCAAAGCTGCGGCTTTTAAACAAGCGGTTGATATGGCTATACCAGATGGGGATCTGATCGGAACCCGAAATCAACGCCCGGTGGCGCTGCATCATCTCAATGGTGTAAGAGATTTTATCTGATGGATAATAATCATCATCATCCATACACAAAATATATTCACCTAACGCCAGCTCATTGAGCATATTGCGTTTTCTGCCCAGGTCGAGCTTTTCCGGGTGATAGATATAGCGAATATTAAATTTCTCAGGGTGGTTTTGCGTCAGCCTGTCGATGATCGACTGATGGCTTTGCGGGGAATCATCGAGGATCACCAGCTCCCGGCGGTCGGCTGGGTAATCCTGATACCGGTACATGTACAGTAAATAGGGTAAGAAAGCGGCGCGGTTCCACGTGGGAGTGACAACGCTGACAAATGGCTTTTCACGGCCAGTATCCAGCGTTTTGACAATGCCGGTCAGGGCGGAACGAGCTTTAGAGGTTTCAGGCATAGTGATGTGTATTCGTGATTCGAAAAAGGACCGGGCATTCACCCGGTCAACAGGCACTAACGTGTAATCAGGGAAAACGCCGAGAGCAGAGGGTCTCCGGGCAGTATGTTCAGAATATGCTGGCGCAGCGAGTTGGCATTCTCGCTATTGCGCCAGGCTTCAAACAGCGCGAAAAGGGCATAAATTTCGTCGTGGCTTAATGTGGAATCGTCCATTGTCCACAGGCAAAAGAGTGTGCGAATCATAAAGACATCGGCGACCAGCCAGAAGAAACGCTGGAGCGGGCTTTCATCGTCGTGTTGCGGGAAAGTGTCGTGATACAAGCGATAAATCAGGTAGTTACTGAAAATCCAGCTCTCCTGCGCAAAATAGCGATCCCATGTCATTAACCACTGCTCCTGCAACTGCTGCTGGAGCAAGGCTTCACTGTTAGCATCTTGCAGCATCAGCAGGCTGATCTGCAGGGGTAAGGTCAGCTTACGCGCACTTTCCGGCAACTGCTCCCAATTGAAATCACAGTTGCCCATTTGGGTGATCATTTCCCGCTGCAACTGGGGCAGGCTGGGCAGTTGTGCGAATTGCTCCTGCAGTTTTCCACTTTCTGCATGTTCAGCCAGCACTTGTGGTAGCGAGGCCAGCTTCTCAAGCGTAGGGTCGCTGTCGCCTGGGCATTTCTCGGAAAAAGAGAGCATGATGCCCAGCGCATACAGGCGCAGTTCCGGCGACAAACCTGGAAGGGTGATGGTATTCAGAGCGGATTGATTCAAGACCTGATCGCGTGCGGATAACGCCGGACTGTCCAGGTCAGCTGCGCATTTTGACGTATGCAGGACAAAGGCATTGGGATCGCCTAATGCAGCCTGACAGCTGGCCGGATCGGTTAAGTTCAGACTCTGACGAACTTCCGTTTTCCAGCGCATGTTGACCAGTAAAGCGGAATCCGGGTGGTGGGATAAAAACAACCGGACAAAGTCGGGTTCATAACAATCAATCATACTCATAATTTGTTCTCAGTAATCCCAATGTTCAAAATCTGGCTATAACAGTGCAATATCCATGCCTGAAATTTAATTGTATTTATATCAATTTGTTAGGTGAGGCGCGGAAAGTCGGTTTCCGCGTCAGGGAAGGAAGTTTTAGCGCTGGTAAATAAAATCTGGCTCAGTGCCTAAAAAAGCCTGAATAAACTCATACTGACGGATCAGCAGATCGCCATTTTTTTCGTTGTACATCTTGCAGCGTTTCGCTTTTTGCTCAAGGCTTTGCCACCAGCCCTCTGCGGCAGTTTTCTGCACGCCCGGCAACCAGCTAAAGACCTGCTCTATCCCTGCACGATTGACGCTTACGCCCAGCAGTTGCAGGATCGAGCGGCGCTGTTGGCTGCTGTTTTGCAACTGCTCATAATGCTGTTGAATAAGTTCATTGACAGCCAGCAGCTCGTCGCTGTCGCGACGGATCATACACAGACGTTGTTGTTCCAACTGGTGTCTGAGCGCGTCATACCGCGTCCCGTCCTCGCGGATGCCCTGAAGCAGAGTTTTCACCTGCTGTAGCCTGGTACTCACTGTTGTAGCCTCTTATTTCTGGAAAAAGCTGAGCATGTCCCCAGCCAATTGATCGGTATCAACCTGCAAATCGCCTGAGGCCAGCATGGCCTGCATTTGCGCCACTTTGTCGTAATCAACGTCACTTTGCGTATCATTGTTCAGCGTTTGCTGCGCCGTTTGCAATCCCGCCTGAGTAATATCATCGGCGGAAAGCGCCGCAGAGCTGGATGTGCTCGTCTGCACGCTGCTTTTGTCTGCACGCGCCTGTTCGGTTGTCGATGCAGGACGATTGCCTGGCAGAGTTGGGGTAATTTTCATAGCAACCTCGTACATATTTCGTTGGGTTGGTTATCTGTTATTGGCTAAAAGCGACGGCAATAGAGGAAAACTTTAATCCCATCACAAAAAATCCCCCTCACTACTCCGCCGCCAGCGTGGTGACCACGCCGGTATCATCCACCACACCGCTAATGATCCGCTGGCTGCTGCTGTTGCGAACTTTTATCACATCCCCTTTACGACCATTTTTCAATGCCACGCCCGGCATCGAGGCGGTAATCCCGGCCGTATGGGAGACGATCATTACCGGCTGGTCGCGTTTCACCAATACAGGCTGAACCAGCTCGCTACGGGTAATCGGCTTACCCGGTTGTAGGGGGCGCTTGCTGGTGAGACCAATCGCTTCATCCATATTTGTCATCAACCCTTCCCGCTGGTTGCTGATATTGAATTTTTTAAGCTGCAGGTCGTCGGTCGTAATCACCGTATCTCGGGCAATCAACGACTTTGGCATCACTACCGGCACCGACACGTCGGGGCGCACTGCAACGTTATATTTCCAGCCCGCATTGCCCGGGCAGGTCACCACAAAGTTCATGCGTGACAAGGCCATCTCCGGGGAGGTACTGGAGGTGATCTGTGGCGTCGACGCGCATAGCGCGCTGGTGCTCACGGCTGAGGGGATATAGATATTGAACGTGTAGCGATAGTCCTGCCACTGCTGTTTGCGCGCCAGCGCGTCAATTTCATGACTGGCGGCATCGAGAACCCGCGCGTTGATCTGTTCCCGGGCGCTGTGCTGAATGGGATGGACGGCGGCATGTACGGGTAAGACACAGCATATAGCCAGCATCATTTCCACGGCAAAGAGGAAAAAGGGCTTCCTTCTGTGAGGAGGTGTTTTCATAAAGTCATTTCTCATCAATCACTTAAAAGTTGGCATACATATTGCTAATAACAGCGATATCTACGCAGGAGTGATGCAAGAAATGGGAATCAGTTTTCAGCAGGCATTGGGTGTACATCCGCTGGCAGTGAAGTTACGTCTTGAGAGGACCGAGCTACTGACTGCGAATCTGGCAAACGTCGATACACCAAATTTCAAAGCCAAAGATATTGATTTTGCCGCTGAGATGCAACGGGCAAGTCGCACAAATGTTCCACCCGAGGTGGACGTGAAGTACCGGGTGCCGATGCAGCCTTCAGAGGATGGCAATACCGTAGAGCTGAATACCGAGCAGGCCCGGTTTTCACAAAATAGTATGGATTATCAAAGCAGTCTGACCTTTTTGAACCTGCAACTTAGCGGTATCAAAGAGGCCATTGAAGGAAAATAACCATGTCGTTTACTGATATTTACCAGATTTCCGGCTCGGCGATGACGGCGCAAACCATCCGTCTGAATACCGTCGCCAGCAACATGGCGAATGCGGAATCTCCTGCCAGCAGCGAGGCGCAGGCCTATAAGGCGCGCAGCCCGGTTTTTGCCGCGGTTTACAACAATAGTCTGATAGGTGGACATAACCGTCACGCCATTGATGGCGCCAGCGTACAGGTACAGGACGTCATGCAAAGCGGCGGGGCGGTGAAACGTTATGAGCCGCATCACCCAATGGCGGACCAGAACGGTTTTGTCTGGTACCCGGACGTCAACGTGGTCGAGCAAATGGCTGACATGATGTCCGCGTCACGTGATTTTGAAACCGACGTTGATGTGCTGAATAACGTCAAAAGTATGCAGCAAAGCTTACTCAAACTGGGAGAAGTGTAATGAATACCCTGGCTCTGTATGCCCAATCTCAGGCGCTGGCTTCTTCTCAGGAGAAGACGACGGCCGTTGCTGAAAATAACGTCGGCGCAACGGCGCAAAGCACCAATCTGGGAGACAGTAGTTCTTCTACGACGTCGTCAACGACGGATACCAGCGACACCAGCAGCACCCCAACAACGACAACGTCCACCGAAACCTCGGCGGTCGACACCTTTTTGACGCTGTTTGTGGCTGAAATCGAAAATCAGGATCCAACCGATCCCACCGATCCTACGGCCTATATCGATCAGCTCTCCTCAATGGCGCAGGTCGCCATGATGGAAGAGATGAGCGTCCAGGCCAACACCAACGCCGTGCTGATGAGCAACATTCAGGTGATGGCGCTGGGGAATATGGTCGGCGACGACATCATGGTGCAAACCACCTCGCTGGATATCGAAGATAACAGCAAGGAGATTCAGGGGCGCGTCACGCTGGATGACAGCTGTACCGATGTGGATTTGCACTTTACCGATGAAGCGGGTGATGACTACACCGTGTCGTTGATCCCGGAAGGTGAAACCTCCGTCGGACCCGGCCAGGTGGACTTCGACATCAATCCTGCGGGTTACGGCATCCCGCCGGGCGATTACAGCGTATCTGTGGTGACCAATACCGGAGAAGAGGAAGTGCCGATTGAGGTGACGGGCAAGGTGGAAGATGTGCGTATTCCGCTCGATGGCAGCACGCCGGTGCTTAACGTTGACGGCGTTGGCGAAGTGCCATTCACCATGATCACCCAGTTTGGCGTACCGGATAGCACTGATGACACCACGCCGCCAGATACTAACGACGGCAGCGATAACGCCGACAGCAATACAGTGCTCTGATTTAGTTTACATTACAGGAAGAAACAATGAGTTATGAAATTGCAGCGACGGGGCTAAACGCCGTCAACGAACAACTGGACGGTATCAGTAACAATATCGCTAACTCCGGGACGGTCGGTTATAAATCAATGACCACCCAGTTCTCCGCCATGTACGCCGGGACACAGGCGATGGGCGTGAGCGTGGCAGGTTCCGCACAAAGTATCTCCACCGGTGGTTCGATGGTATCAACCGGCAATGCGCTGGATTTGGCCATTAACGATGATGGCTTTTTCGTCATGTGCGACAGCGCAGGGAACATATCCTATACCCGCGCCGGTTCTTTTGTGACGGATAAAAACGGTTATATCGTCAATGCGTCCGGTGATTACCTGCAAGGTTATCCGGTTGATGACAGCGGCACGTTGCAAACTGGTACCGTCACTGATATCCAGATTAAAACCGGCAACATCCCGGCGCAGGCCACCGACAGCATGACCTTCACGGCAAACTTTGATGCCAGTGATGAAACGATCGATCGCGCCAGCGTACCGTTTGACGCAAACAACAGCGACACCTACACCGACAGCTACACCACCACCGTGTATGACTCGCTGGGTAACGAGCACTCGGTTAGCCAGTATTTTACTAAAACCGCAGATAACACCTGGGAAGTGCAGTACACCTTTGATGGTGAGGCGCAGAGCGGCGTACCGCCGACCACACTGACCTTTGATCAGAATACCGGTAAGCTGACATCGCCAACAACGCCGCAAACCATCACGTTCACTACTGATGAAGCTGCGCCGATTTCAATGACCGTCGATTATTCAGACTGTACTCAGTACGGCTCTGATTTCTCGGTGACGACCAACTCCGCCACCGGTTATGCCTCCGCGACGCAAAACGGCGTACAGGTTGATGACGACGGTAAAGTTTACGCCACCTACAGCAACGGCGAACGCATGCTGCAGGGGCAGGTCGTGCTGGCGACGTTCCCGGATGAGAACGGGCTGGAAGCGGTCAGCGGCACTGCCTGGGTGCAGACGGGCGAATCCGGCACGCCGCTGATTGGCACGCCTGGCTCCGGCTCTTGCGGCACGCTCTCCTCCGGCATGCTCGAAAGCTCCAACGTGGATATCACCAACGAACTGGTCAATCTCATGACCGCCCAGCGTAATTACCAGGCGAACACCAAGGTGATTTCGACCAGTACGCAGTTGGATCAGGCTCTCTTCCAGGCGATGTAAGGCTAAGAAATGGATCGGTTGATTTATACCGCACTGAGCGGCGCCACCCAGACGCTGCTGGAGCAGCAAATTAGCGCCAATAACCTCGCCAACGTTAACACCAATGGTTTTCGCGCGGATATGGCGATGGCGAGCAATGACAAAGTAAAAGGCGGTGGCTTCGATACGCGTTTTATGGCGAAGGAGAGTCCCAGCGGCGTCAATGACAGCACCGGCGTGGCGGAAAAAACCGAACGTCCACTTGATGTTGCTATTCAGGGATCCGGCTATATCGCCGTGCAGGATAAAGCGGGAAACGAGGTGTACACCCGTAACGGCAATATTCAGCAGGACGATCAGGGGCAACTGACCATCGACGGTAACGTGGTGCTCGGGGATAACGGCCCGATTATTTTACCGCCAAACGCGATTGCCTCTTTCGGCAGCGACGGCACGCTCTCCGTCACACCTGACGATGGCGATGTCACTGCAACGATGGATATCGATCGCCTGAAGCTGGTGGATATTCCGGTCGCCAATCTGGCGAAAAATAGCGAAGGGATGCTGGTGACGGCGGACGGCGTACCGGCACAGCGCGATGAGAACATCAAAGTGAGCGGCGGCTTTCTGGAAGGCAGTAACGTGTCTGCGGTGAGCGAAATGATGTCATCTATCGCGATGAACCGTCAGTTCGAAGCGCAAATCAAGATGATGAAAACGGCTGAAGATCTCAGCGACTCAGGCAACAGACTGCTACGCGGCTCCTGAGTCGTAGCCTTTAATCAGGGATAAAGTTTTATGAACGCAGCGTTATGGATCAGTAAAACCGGCCTGTCGGCGCAGGATGCTGAGATGAGTGCGATTGCTAACAACATCGCCAACGTCAATACCACGGGCTTTAAGCGCGACCGCGTGATGTTCCAGGATCTGTTTTATCAGACTCAGGAAGCGCCGGGCGCCATGCTCGATCAAAATAACATCATGCCGACCGGTATGCAGTTCGGTAGCGGTGTTCGTATTGTGGGAACGCAAAAAACCTTCACCGAAGGGAATGTAGAAACCACCGACAATACGATGAACGTGGCCATCATGGGGCAGGGATTCTGGCAGGTGCAAAAGGCGAACGGAGATATTGCGTATACCCGTGACGGCAATATGCAGGTTAATGCCGACGGCGTGCTAACCAACGCCCAGGGATTGCCGCTACAGCCAGAAATTGATGTACCAGCAGGGGCCACCCAAGTCGCTTTTTCGCCTGATGGCACCGTGACGGCAATCCTGCCCGGCGACAGTGACCCTACTGAACTGGGGCAGCTAACGCTGGTGAATTTCGCCAACCCGGCCGGGCTTTCAGCCGAAGGCGACAACCTGTATCTGGAAACGGCGGCTAGCGGCCAACCGACGGAAGGTATTCCGGGGGAAGATGGCCTGGGAACGTTACAGGATAAAGCACTGGAAGGCTCGAACGTGGACATCGTCAACGAAATGGTGGCGATGATCACCGTACAGCGCGCCTATGAGATGAACGCCAAAATGGTCTCTGCGGCAGACGATATGCTGCAGTTTATTAGTCAGACACTGTAACTCAAGAATGTGAAATGCCGGATGGTTCAGCGCCATCCGGCAGAAATAGGCAGAACGTGAAAAATTATCTCTGGCTGATGGTACTGCTTCCCCTGTTAAGCGGGTGCGAATCGCAGGCCCTACTGGTCAAAAAAAATGACGAATTCTTTGCTCCTCCCAAAACGGAAGCGCCGCCAACGGCGGATGGTCGTGCGGGTGGCGTGTTTGAAACTGGGTATAACTGGTCGCTGACGGCGGACCGCCGCGCCTATCGGGTGGGGGATATCCTGACCGTGATGCTGGAAGAATCCACCCAGTCGAGCAAACAGGCGAAAACCAATTTCGGTAAGAACAATACCGTTGATATCGGCGCGCCGACGCTGTTCGGACATACCAAAGATAACCTTTCCGCTTCCGTGGATGCTAATCGTGACTTCAACGGGACGGCGACCTCGCAGCAGCAGAACAGTTTGCGCGGTGAAATTACGGTGTCGGTACACTCGGTACAATCGAACGGTATCCTGGAAATTCGCGGTGAAAAATGGCTCACCCTTAACCAGGGCGATGAGTACATTCGCCTGAGCGGCCTGGTGCGCGCCGATGACATTCAGAATGACAACTCCGTCTCATCACAGCGTATTGCCGATGCGCGTATCTCCTATGCGGGTCGTGGCGCATTGAGCGATGCCAATGCGGCGGGCTGGCTGACGCGTCTGTTTAACCATCCTCTCTTCCCGATCTAATGCAGGATTTTGATATGCAACACTTAAGCGGGCGCTGGATGAAGGCGTTAAATGGCATCGTTATCGCCCTGAGCCTGGCGCTGCCTGGCGCGGCGCAGGCGCAATCTCTGGAGTCGTTGGTTAACGTCCAGGGGGTCAGGGAAAACCAACTCGTCGGCTACAGTCTGGTGGTCGGTCTGGACGGAACCGGGGATAAAAACCAGGTCAAATTCACCAACCAGACAATTACCAACATGCTGCGCCAGTTTGGCGTACAACTGCCGGGCAAAATCGATCCGAAGGTGAAGAACGTGGCGGCGGTGGCGGTCAGCGCGACGTTGCCGCCCATGTACTCGCGTGGGCAGACCATTGACGTCACGGTCTCGTCGATTGGCGATGCCAAAAGCCTGCGCGGCGGCACATTATTACTCACCCAATTACACGGCGCGGACGGAGAGGTCTACGCCCTTGCGCAAGGGAGCGTGGTGGTCGGCGGGATGAACGCGACCGGGGCCAGCGGCTCCAGCGTCACCGTGAATACCCCCACCGCCGGGCTGATACCGAACGGCGCGTCGGTAGAGCGTGAAATTCCCAGCGATTTCCAGATGGGCGATACCATCACGCTTAACCTGAAACGTCCTTCTTTCAAAGATGCCAATAATATTGCGGCGGCGATCAACGCGTCGTTTGGCGGCATTGCGACGGCACAAAGCTCAACCAACGTTATCGTCCGCGCGCCAACCAGCCCCGGGGCGCGCGTTGCGTTTATGTCTCAGTTAGATGACGTCCAGGTGCAGGCGGAAAAAGTCCGGGCACGGGTGGTGTTTAACTCGCGTACCGGTACGGTCGTTATGGGCGATGGTATTGCCCTGCATGCGGCGGCGGTATCGCATGGCAGTCTGACGGTTTCCATCAATGAAAGCAGCAACGTCAGCCAGCCGAACGCTTTTGCCGGTGGCCGTACGGCGGTGACGCCGCAAAGCAATATTTCGGTGAATCATGCCCGTCCGGGGATGATTACGCTGCCTGAATCCAGCAGTCTGAAAACGTTGGTTAATGCGCTCAACAGCCTGGGAGCCACGCCAGACGACATTATGTCTATTTTACAGGCCCTGCATGAAGCCGGGGCGCTGGATGCCGATCTGGAGGTGATTTAATGGCCGATATTAAGGTGAATCATA
The DNA here is from genome assembly GCF_005281025.1 of Citrobacter sp. wls714. Classification (NCBI taxonomy): domain Bacteria; kingdom Pseudomonadati; phylum Pseudomonadota; class Gammaproteobacteria; order Enterobacterales; family Enterobacteriaceae; genus Citrobacter; species Citrobacter sp. wls714. The sequence goes on from NZ_SZWZ01000110.1 coordinate 49,587, forward strand.
GCGGGGGGATTGACGGCAGCGATGCGTTAATGGGCCCCAAAATCAAAGATAACGATTTGCAGAAAGCGGCCCAGCAGTTCGAAGCCATCTTCTTACGCAACATGCTGAAAGAGATGCGTAAAACCAATGAGATATTCGATTCAAAAGATAACCCGTTTAACAGCGACTCGGTACGCATGATGCAGGGATTTTATGATGATCAGCTGTGCAACAGTCTTGCCCAACAGCACGGCATTGGCATTGCGGAGATGATCGTCAAACAACTCTCCCCTCATCACAAAGGATAAAGATTGCGCGGCGGCTTAAGAACTGCGGTTTTTTCGCCGCTCTTAATCGGCAAGGTTGTTAATGACAGACCGGGTAACTGACCGGCGAGGACGCTTTGATGGACATGATTAACATTGGCTACAGCGGCGCATCGACTGCGCAAGTGGAGCTTAACGTAACGGCGCAAAACACCGCCAACGCCATGACAGACGGTTACACCCGGCAGGTTGCCATCACCAGTACCATTGGCGCCAGTTCTGGTTCGGCGAACAGCGCGGGTAACGGTGTGCAGGTTGACAGTATTCGCCGGGTCTCAAACCAGTATCAGGTTAACCAGGTCTGGTATGCCGCCAGCGATTATGGCTATTACAACACCCAGCAAGAATATTTAACGCAGTTGGAAACCGTCCTCAGCGATGATAACAGCAGCCTGAGCGGGGGTTTTGATAACTTTTTTGCCGCGCTAAACGAAGCCACCACCAGTCCGGATGATTCCGCCCTGCGTGAGCAGGTGATTAGCGAGTCCGGCGCGCTGGCGCTGCGCGTGGATAACACCCTCGATTATATCGACTCGCAAAGCAGCGAGATCGTCAGCCAGGAGCAGGCGATGGTGGCGCAGGTGAACACCCTGACTACCGGTATTGCCAGTTATAATCAGCAAATTGCGGAAGCTGAAGCCAACGGTGATAACGCCTCGGCGCTGTACGACGCCCGCGATCAGATGGTCGAACAACTCAGCGGTATCATGGACGTTCAGGTCAATATCGATGATGAAGGTAACTATAACGTCACGCTGCAAAACGGTCAGCCGTTGGTCAGCGGGCAGGAGAGTTCCACCATCGAACTGGATACCAACGCCGACGGCACACAAAGCATGTCGCTGACGTTTGCCGGAACCACCTCATCCATGAGCACCGATACCGGCGGTTCGCTGGGGGCGTTGTTTGATTATCAGAATGAAATACTGACGCCGTTGACGGGAACGATTAACAGCATGGCGGAGCAATTTGCCGATGCGGTTAACACTCAGCTGGCGCAGGGCTATGACCTGAACGGGAATCCCGGCGAACCGCTGTTTATTTATGACGAAAACTCATCGGATGGTCCGCTGGAGGTCAATCCCGATATCACCGCCGATGAACTGGCATTTTCCAGCTCGCCAGACGAAAGCGGTAACAGCGATAACCTGCAGGCGCTAATCAACATCTCGACCGAACCGTTGGATATAGAAGGTCTCGGCAGCGTAACCGTGGGCGAAGCCTGTTCATCGATCATCAGTAACATCGGTATTTACAGCCAGCAAAACCAGACGGAAGCCGAAGCCGCAGCCAACGTGTACTCCGAGGCACAGAATCAACAGAGCAGCGTGAGCGGCGTCAGCATGGACGAAGAAGCGGTCAACCTTATTACCTACCAGCAGATTTACGAGGCTAACCTGAAAGTCATCTCAACAGGTGCTGATATTTTCGATTCTGTGCTGGAAATGTGTAGCTAACCTGGAGGGCTATTATCATGCGAGTGTCTACCCAACAATCCTATGTGTCTATGACGCAGAGTTTTAATAACCTTTCCAGCGATTTGTCGCACGTCGTTACGCAAATGGCGACGGGCAAAAGCATTCTGTTGCCGTCAGATGATCCTATCGCTGCAACCCGTATCACCCAGCTTAACCGCCAGCAATCGGCCCTCGACCAATATCAAACCAATATTGATTCCGCGTCGGCAGGAATGAGCCAGCAGGAGTCTATTCTCGATGGCGTCAATAACGATCTGTTGGCGATTCGCGACGATCTGTTGGAAGCCGCGAACGGCACCAATACCGCCGAGTCATTATCCAGCCTGGGGCAGGATATCCAGTCAATGACCGAAGCGATGGTGGCGGCGCTCAATTACCAGGATGAAGACGGGCACTATGTGTTTGGCGGCACGGTGAACGATCGGCCGCCGATTGTCGCGGTGGATGAGGACGGCGACGGGGTGACCGACAGCTATACCTATCAGGGTAACGACGATCATCGCCAGACCACCGTCTCCAATGGCGTAGAGGTTGATACCAATGTTGCCGTCAGCGACTTCTTCGGCGATAGCCTGGACGTGCTGAACACCTTAACGTCATTATCGAAAGAGCTGCAGGATCCATCGGTAGACCCCGCCGCTCCGCAGGTGCAAAGCGATATTCAGAATGCCATCGACACGGTAGACGTGGCTTCTGATGAGCTCAATGCCTCTATCGCCACCATTGGTGAAACGCAGAATACGATGACCATGCTAAGCGGTGCTCAAACGGATATCTCAACGTCCAACGATCAGCTTATTAGCCAGTTGAGCGATCTGGATTATGGCCCCGCTTCTATAACCTTTACCGGTCTGGAAATGGCGATGGAAGCCACCTTAAAAACTTACTCCAAAGTGAGTGAGTTGAACCTTTTCAGTGTGATTTAACAGCTAGCAGTAGCTCAGGAATAGTATGCAGGTCGGTTTAAATACAACATCACTCTCCGGTAGCGGAGCGCTTAATTCTTCTGTGCAACAGCATACCGTTGCGCAGAATGCCCCTGTCCGTCAAAAGTTACCCGCAACGGCGAGTGATTACCCGGCCTCACCGCTTATTACCACCCGGCCTCAGCGCTATAGCGTGCAGCTTAACGATCAGCTCACCACGCTGCAGCAGGCCGATCACTATCTGGGACAACTGGAGCAGCATTTGCTGGATTATCGCCATGCCTCGCGCCGTGGCGGGCAGACGCAGCAGCAAAAGGGCGCCGAACTTACCCAGTGGCTGGATAAAAGAACGGCGTTATCCGGCGGCGCGGTGGACAGGCAACTGCGTCCGGTTTTGCAGGGCGAGGCGCGAGTGACCTTTCACGCGCCTGAACTGGCGCAGATGCTGCAAACAGATGCCATAAGCTCGCGTATGTTTAGTGTTTCCGACGGGCGGCAAACGCAGCACTCGGCGGTGGTGGTGAGTGAGGATATGGATCCAGGCCAGTACAAGATAATGATGAGCAACGCGCTGCGTCGCGTCGGCGTACAGGTGCACGATCGGCAGGGCACGTTAACGTTCTCCACCACGGAAAAGCAGTGGCCGCAGATCCAACAAACCCTGAGCGTACGCGATGTCGGTGCGAAGTCATCAGCGTTTACCCCGATGAAAACATTTGCCGATCCCTCACGTTCAGAGGAGCTTCAACAGTATATAGCACAGGGCGGAACCCGGACTCCGGACGGATTACAGCAGGCGTTGGATATTATTGGCGATCAACGTGCGCAAATGGCTGCCCAGCAGGAAAAGGGCCGGCAACTGATTGACGGTATGGCGCGTTTTCCACAGGCAGAGAGTGCGGTAAAAGCCTCTGAATCACTGGGGGGAGTATTGGATCATGCTAATCACAATTATCAGGTATTAGCACAGGCGGTAAATGGACAAGCCCGACTTTCCAGCCAGACTGTCCGTAGTTTATTAAGTTAATTCTGCTGACATGCATTTGTTGAGAAGTTAAATACAGTGGGGTCTGTGATTAATAGACCTCCAACATCCCGTGTAAAAAGCAAATTTTGCTGTGGGTTTAAATGAAGCCACCACGTATGCAGGTTGTGCTCAGAGACAAATACTCCGAAATTAGCCAGCCGGGAATCGTTTTGATCGGTTTTGGTGGTACTAAAGTGAAACTCCCCTTGTTTAGATGAACCTGCATAATGATTTATGCACGATGCGATCTTAAACGTGGATGGCATTTTGTTATTTTGCTCCAGCGGGACGAGAGTGGCGGTCATGTTTTTGTTCAGTGGACTCGTAATGAGTTCATAATGTACGTTTTTGCCAGTATTAAGATCGTAATTGGCAATAACTGTATTTTCAATATGGGCATGCGCGATAAAAGTGAAAAATAGCGTTAAAACAGACAGGCCAGGGAAAAAGAAATTATTTGCATTTTGGCATTTCATTTAACATTTTCTCCACTTCTTTAATTAAAATACCATTCATTTCATTATCTTTATTTAGCCAGTTATCAAAACTCAGCGCTAACTGCCATTTGTCATTGCATTGATTACTAAGCACAATATCAAGGGCAAGTTTGTTCAGTGAAACCCGATAATACAAGGTCATCGAGGCATTATGGCTTACCAACAATGGGTTGAGCTGCTCTATACCGGGAAGAATATGCGGTGAAACAAACGATGACGATTTCTTATTCTCACCTGAGTCGTACAGTTGATATACGGTAACACGGTTGGCATTTTCAAGCGTCTCTTTAACCAGTTGTGGAGCTTCTTCCATTTTAGTGACAGATGGTGCTTTAAAATAAGAGATTAAAATAAACAACGACAGCGCGATAACGATAACGGGTAAGGTAATCAGAACGGCGCGATAAGGATGCCGCCTGATGGTAGTTTTTCTCTGGCTTCTCGGCAATAGTTGACTGTTAAGTAAGGGTATTTCCCCATGAGTTGTTGACGGAAGCGTTTCAACAAGTGTAAGGGGTTCAATAACCTCGGTACGCTTCTCGGCTTCATCAATAGTACTGTCATCAGCCACAGTTTCATTAAGGTCAATAGTTTCAGTGAGGTAGTTTTTATTAAATAAATACCCTTTTTTGGGTATGGTTTTTATAATTTCCTGCTGCTTGCCGTCATCGTCGATAGCAACACGTAGGGCATGAATGGCTGTCGGCAGGCTATTTCCACCAACGATACGATTCTTCCATACCGCGCTCATTAAATACGACCGAGATAAAACCACATCGGCATTTTTAGCTAATGTCTCTAACAGAATAAAATGGTATTCGCCCAGGCGACGTATCTCACCTGTTTCACAATGGATTAACGCATTAAGCGAGGAATCCATCCGCCAGTTGTTGACTACGATACTCATCGTTTTGTGTACCCGTGCAAGATTTTATATCCCTGGTGTCACACCGTTAAAAATCAGTGCATTAAAATTCTGGAGAAATTGAAATGTCTTTCTGGCTGTGAAGCTGTAGCCGAATCGCTATTGAGTATTTTTTATACTGTCCAAAAAAGGATTTGAAATGTAGCGAAAGTGTCCGAGACTCACAATATAAAAATACAGGCTATTTGCAACGAAATGTAAAATAAAGCCTGAGTACGATACTTTAATGCATTCTTGATTGAGTACAATCTTATCTTTATCATAAAGTTAACCCTTCAGATGCGTAATCAATCAACTCATGATGAGATATTTCTAATAATCTTTTAATTAAACTTTAGGTGAGTTCTTCCTTGGGTGAGGCCTTTTTTGGAGCTAAAGCACGGAAAGCTAAAATAGGAGTGAGCTCTTGCTGATGAAGTTGTAGGAGGCATGAAAAAATTTTTTGTAGCGCTTTAAGTTTTCCGAACGGGTGGTCGTTTTTACTGAGTATCGAAACGAAAACGATTATTCCCAAGGAGCAGTACCATGTTATCGATTAATACTAATACCGCATCAATGTCTGCTGTAAATGCTATCAACAAAAGCAGCGCATCACTGTCTACTTCTATGGAACGTCTGGCGACAGGTAACCGTATTAACTCATCTGCAGATGACGCTGCGGGCAAACAGATTGCCAGCCGCCTGACCGCGCAGTCCAGCGGTATGGGCGTTGCGCTGAGCAATATTCAGGACGCAACCGCGATGCTGCAGACTGCCGACAGCATGTTTGACGAAATGACCGACGTACTGGGCCGTATGAAAGACCTGTCCACCCAGGCTGCGAACGGAACTTACAGCAGCGATGATCTACAGGCGATGCAGGATGAATACGACGAACTGGGTCAGCAGATGTCCGATATGCTGCAGAACACCACCTATGGTGGCACTAACCTGTTCGGTACGGCTGCCACAAGTAACACAGGGGTTTCAGGTCTGTTCCAGAGTTCAGTGACCTTCCAGGTTGGCGCTGAATCTTCTGACACCATGACCGTAAATATTTCTTCGCAATTGGGTGATCTGGTCAACGATCTGGATAAAGTCAGCAAATCTTTCTCTTCTGACAACTCATCTAATGTGAGTGCATCTGGTACCGAGCTAACAGCTTCTGCGGGCGCTGCTAACAATATGATCAGCACTATCCAGACTGCAATGGATGACGTGTCTAAGATCCAGTCCAAACTGGGTGCATCCATCAACCGTCTGAACGACACCGCTGCTAACCTGACCAGCATGCAGGACAACACTGAAGTGGCGATCGGCAACATTATGGATACCGACTACGCGACAGAAGCGTCCAACATGACCCAGCAACAGGTACTGATGCAAACGGGTATCACCATGCTGAAGCAGTCCAACAGCATGTCCAGCATGGTTTCCAGCCTGCTGCAGTAATTCCTGACGTGATGCCACTCACAACACCGCCATCCGGCGGTGTTGTGCTTTCAGCGACCAGGCTTTACCTGGAAACCTTCCTGAGGAAGGGAAAATTCATTTCCGCTACTAATTTAACTTACTGAATATAAATACTAAAAAATATTGGCATGCGTTTTGCTAATGCATAAATAACGTTGCACGGAGTCACTGATTATGAGCTTTACGAGTCCGATCCAAAAATTAGCACAAGAATTTGCCTACGCAGATATCGCCACTCAAGCGGCGAATCTGCAGAACCAACAGAACGAATTGAATGCAGAGAGCAGCGGTCTGGAGTCGTTAAGTTCGGCGCTCACTGACTTTCAGTCAGCAATAGACGCGCTTAACAGCGACACCGACGGCCCACTGACGTTTTCTGCCACCTCGAATAATGAGGCGAATACCGTATCAGCAAACTCGCAGGCGCAGGCGGGAACCTATTCATTCTATGTCACTAAACTGGCGCAGGCGCAGCAGACGACCTTCAGCATGAGTGACGATACCTTTAGCGCAACCGGCACGTTTGAGCTCACGATGGATGACGGTACGACCATGGATATCGATCTCGCGTCTGCCGATGAGGATGGCGACAGCTTTATTGATGCCAACGAACTGGTTGATGCGATTAATGGCTCGGATGACAACCCAGGCGTGTCGGCGGCGCTGGTCAAAACCGATGGCACAACCACCATCATGCTGACTTCCGATTCCACGGGAGCGCAAAGCAAATTCTCAGTAAGCGTAACGGGAAACACCTCTTTCTCTGATCAGATTACCGCCAGCGAAAATAATGTCACAGAGGCGCAGGACGCTGAAATTCATCTGGGTAATGCGGGCGGCCCCGCCATTACAAGCAGCACTAACACCTTTGACGATGTGATCCCCGGCGTAACCATGACCTTTTCAGAGGTCAGCGACCCTGACGATCCGAACGATGTAACCACCTTTACCATTGCTGAAGACTCCAGTGGTTCTCAGGCAAAAGTGCAGACCTTTGTGGATGCCTATAACACGCTAATCGACACCATAGATTCTCTCACCAGCTACGGCGATGACAACACGGCAGCCGGGGTTTTTGCCGGTGACGCTGGGATGAATTCACTGGCAAATCAGATGGATGATATCGCACACGCTTCATACGGCGGCGTATCGATTGTCGACTATGGCATTACGCTGGATTCCGACGGCCACCTGCAGATTGACTCCACCCAGTTCAGCGAAGAAATGGAAGAAAACCCGGACGGATTGACCTCCATTTTTGTCGGCGATGACAGCATGGTCGCGCAGATGGACGACCTGATGGAAAGTTACCTGGATTCCAGCAACGGCATCATCGCTATGCGCCAGGAAAACATTGATAACCAGCAGAGCAAAATTCAGGACGAAAGCGATCAACTGACCGAAACCTATAACACCAACTATGACCGCTATGTGGAAGAGTACACCAATACGTTGATTGAAACGTATACCATGAAAGTGAGTATGGCCGCGTTTATGTAACCGGCTGATTTAAAAGAAGGATTGGGAACCAATATGTACGACACGCAGGATGGTTATTCGCAATATAAAGAGATGGATCTTGCTGCGCGTACGGCAGCAGCATCGCCGTTAGAGCTGGTGCTGGTGCTGTTTTCGGGACTGATGGACGAACTGGAACGCGCGAAAAGCCACATTGAAAACAAACGCTACGAGCGTAAAGCGCAAAGCATCAATAAATGTATCGATATTCTCAACGCCTTAACCAGCTCGCTGGAGTTTGAAACCGGCGGTGAGCTGGTGGTGAATCTCTCCCGGCTTTATGACCACTGCGTCTACCGTCTGTATGAAGCGAGCGGCGAATTGTCGTTAGAAAAAATTGATGAAGTGATCCTCATCCTGACGAATCTGCGCACAGGCTGGGAAGGTCTGTCGGCAAAACTTGGATAAGGCGATGGAAAGAGAGCGTCAGCAACAGCAGCTTTATGCCCTGGTGGCGGCGATGAACGATGCCCTGGATCAAAAACGGTGGCGTCGATTACCGGGGCTGCATCAGCAGGTGATGCGTGACTTTCATGCCTATGCTGCCTGGGAAACTGACGCCGAGTCGCTACGGGAAGTGAAGAGCAGACTGCTGGTCGCGTTTGAGGCATTAATTGCGCGGCGAACGCAGCGTGCGGAAGAACTCAAAGCGCGTATGGAGAAACATCAGCAAAACCAGGAAGGAATGCTGGCGTATTCAATGGTTAATTTAATTTCGGAGAAGGCATGAATCCTGTATTACTGGCCTCGGTCAGTGCGTCGGCAGAGGCCACACCGGAAAAGGCGACTATTTCGGCGTCGGCGGCCCCTGCAAGCAGCGGCACATTTTCTTTACCCCAATCGGGGTTTAACGCCGCGGCTGAGCGGCTGATTGGCGCAAAACTGAGTCATCAGCTGACATCGGCGGCTGCACATAAACCAGACGATGCGAATCCGGCAGCCATGCAGGCATTGTTGGCGATGCTACTGGCGCAACCGACTCAGGCGGCTCCTGCTGGAGTACAGAAGCAACCTGATGGTGAAATGCTGAAAATGCTGGCGCAGGTGCAAACCACTCATTCGGGATCATCGCTGCTGCGCCAACTGGCGAGCGCCATGGCCCAGCCGGAAAAAGCGTCCACGCCATCGGCTGAGCAGCATACAACCGACTTATCGTCACTGCCGCCTAAGCTGCAAACGTTATTGGCGTCTCTCAGTGAGGATTTGCCGCCAGCAACCCCGGATCAACAGGCTAAGCTGGCGACGTTTTCCGCCCAGGATCTGCGTGCGATTGCGCCGGAGCCTGCGTCACTCTCGACCACCCAACAAATTTCTGCTCGGGTGAAAGCAACCCAGAACGCCAGTCCGCGCCCGGTGGTGGAGAGAAAAACCGCTGGAGTGACGGTTAACCCGGCGCTCTCTACGCAAAGTTTACTCACTACGGCGGCGCAGGGAAATCAGCCGGTGAATCCGCTGACTGACCATAACATCGTGTCAACGCAAGCGTCCTCGCCAGTGATGATGTCAACGGAGGAACTCGGGGAGAAACTCACCGCGCTCCTCAAAGACAGAATTCAGTTCCAGCTTGGTCAGCAACAGCAGGTATCAACCATTCGTCTTGACCCTCCTTCGCTAGGCAAACTTGAAATCGCCGTGCAACTGGATGCAGGCAAGCTGATGGTTCACATCGGCGCAAATCAGAGCGATGTCTGCCGCTCATTGCAACAATTTAGCGAGAACCTACGCCAGCACCTGACGGCGCAGAACTTCATGGAAGTCAATGTTCAGGTCTCCTCCGAGGGGCAATCTCAGCAGCAAAAACAGCAGTCAGGTCATCAACAGGATGAGGTGACGTCGGCATTAGTGCTCAATGATGAACCTCAATTTCAACGGAATGAATCCGTTCTGATCAAAGTGTAAAAGTAAAATGAAGAAAATTGTTATCGCGTGTGTGATCAGCTCCGTTGTGGCTCTGGGTATTGCGGGGGGCGCAGGATGGGGCATTTATCATTCTATGAATAAGCGAACTACGGCTGCAGCAGAGGTTCCTGCCCATGAAGCGGAAGACAGCCAGGATGAATCCAGCAGTATTTTTGTCTCTCTGCCGGAAACGGTGGTTACGCTGCATGATGATGAAGGGGGCGATCGCTATATGGTCGCTGAGCTGGTAATGGTCGTTGATTCAGAGAAAGACGCTGAAAAAATTAAGAAGGACGAACCGCTCTATCAAAGTATTACCGTAGATGAGCTTTCGAATATGAAATATGAAGATATTCGGGCGCTGAAGATCTCCGATATCAGAAAGAAAGTATTTGAGAATCTGAAAGTCGAATTAGCGAAACGCAAAATGGCGACACCTTATAAGGACATATTGGTGAAAAAAGTCGTGTTCCAATAAGCGACAAGCCAGGAAATAACATGATACAGGATGCTTACGAGTCAGAAGACTTTAATGCCACGCCCGTGCTCACGCCAAAGCAAGAGAGCCATTATTTACAGGCTTATCTACCTTTGGTGCGCAAAGTGGTGCGTCAACTTGCGCCGCAATGTACCTGCGTTATGGACAGGCAGGATATGGAACAAACGGCGCTGATGGGATTGCTGAACGCGATTCGCCGCTACGGTCAGCCAGACGAAGGTTTTGCCGGTTATGCTGTCCACCGCATACGCGGCGCAATTCTGGATGAGCTGCGCAGCCTCGACTGGCGGCCTCGCCAGTTACGGCAAAAATACCATCAGATTAAAGATTTGATTCGTGATGCGCGCACACAGCTTGGGCATGAACCCTCATGGGAGGAGTTGTCCCGGTTGGGGTTATCGTCTGAGGATTATCAGGAATATCAACAGTTGGAAGGCGCCGAAACGCTGGCCAGTCTGGATGAATTACTGAATGGCGATATGCCGATTGCACCGCTCGAAGGGCGGGGGCTTGAGGAGCAATTCGTCACCCAGGAAATGTTGAGTTACGCCCTGAGCCAACTCAGCGAAAAAGAGGGCCTCGTGCTCTCAATGTATTACCAACACGATATGAATTTAAAAGAGATCGCGCTGGTATTAGGGCTGACCGAAGCCCGAATTTGTCAAATGAATAAAAAAATCACGCACAAGATTCGTGATTGTTTATATCCAGACTAACAATTCCGAATCAACATGCGGAGGACGTAATGCAAAAGATTTTTGGTTTATTAGTGGTTTTGGGCTGCGTATTTGGCGGCTACTTTGAGGCTGGTGGGCAGTTAATTGCTATTTGGCAGCCAGCAGAAATTATTATCATCGTCGGTGCTGGTCTGGGGGCGATGATTATTGGTAACCCGGTACATGTCCTGAAAGAGATCGCCCACCAGATCAAAGGGGTGATCAGTAAAAAGAAAATGGGACCGGAGTTTCAGCGTCAGTTACTGATGTGCCTGTATGAGCTGCTGGAAATGGTGCAGAACGGTGGTCTGCGTATGCTGGATCAGCATATCGAGCAGCCGGAAGAAAGCACCATTTTCCAGAAATACCCGCTGGTGCTGACTCAGAAGCGACTGGTGACATTTATCGCCGATAACTTCCGTCTGATGGCGATGGGGAAAATCGATGCCCATGAACTGGAAGGGATCCTCGATCAGGAACTGGATACCGCCGAAGAGTCTTTGTTAACCCCTTCGCGCTCCTTGCAGCGTACCGCCGAGGCGATGCCTGGATTTGGCATTTGTGCTGCGGTACTGGGCATTATCATCACCATGCAGTCTATCGATGGCTCCATTGCGCTTATTGGTTTGAAAGTGGCGGCGGCGTTAGTGGGGACATTCTTAGGGGTGTTCATCTGTTATTGCCTGATGGACCCGCTGGCAAACGCCATGGAACAGCAGGCGCGGGCAGAGCATTCGCTGCTCGAATGCGTTCGTACCGTGCTGGTGGCGCAAGCGGGCGGTAAACCGACGCTACTGGCGGTCGATGCTGGCCGTAAACTTCTCCATCTGGCCTCTAAACCCACTTTCGCCAATCTGGATGCGTGGGTTAATGCGATGCTGGAGCAGGAATAAGCATGAGGAAGGGGCCAAATCGTCGCGATCGCGGCGCGAAAACCACTATTATCCGCCGACAAATTAAAAAGAACCATGCAGGTCATCATGGCGGGGCGTGGAAGGTCGCCTTTGCTGACTTTACTCTGGCGATGATGGCGCTGTTTATGACGCTGTGGATTGTGAACAGCGTCAGCAAGGCTGACCGCGAAAATATCGTGGCGGCGCTGCATGGCCAGTCAATCTTTAACGGTGGCGGTATGGCGCCGTTAAACAAGCTGGGCAAGCAGCCGATAGCGCCAGGCGCGCAGAAGAAAAACGTCACGCGCAACAAGCTTGATAAAACCGTGAATCCACAGGAGACGGCGAGGATCACGGAAGAGAACGCTAAAAAGGCGCTGGATGTGAACGAGAAAACGGTGTTACTGAAACAAAAATCAGCCCAGGAGCTAGGCGAGCTGGCGACCGACATTAACGTCATTGCCCGCAATGCGCATATGGAGACCAACCTTGAAATGGAGATTGTTCCTCAGGGGTTGCGCGTTCTGATTAAAGATGATCAGAACCGTAATATGTTCGAACGCGGTAGCGCCAAAATTATGCCGTTCTTTAAATCGCTGCTGGTTGAGCTGGCCCCCGTGTTTGACTCGCTGGACAACAAGCTCATCATTACCGGGCATACGGACGCGATGAGCTATAAGAGTAACATTTACAACAACTGGAACCTGTCAGGCGACCGCGCATTATCGGCCCGTCGTGTGCTGGAAGACGCCGGGATGCCGCAGGATAAAGTAATGCAGGTCAGCGCAATGGCTGACCAAATGCTGCTGGATGCGAAAAATCCGGAAAGCGCCGGCAACCGTCGCATTGAGATCATGGTATTGACGCAAAGCGCTTCCGATACGCTGTATCAATATTTTGGTCAGCATGGCGAGAAGGTTGTGCAACCACTGGTTGATAAGCTCGACAAACAAAAGCAGGTGACTTCTTTACGCCAACATTCTGCTCCCGTCGCTCATTAATTCTGTTCCCCGTCCCCCACGCAATGTGGGGGTAAATTATCCCGCAGGAAGGCAATATGATAGATATAGCCCATATTATTCCATTGGATATTCATACTGATAACGTCACGGATGTGGCCTGTCAGGGCGCGCATTTCGACAAAGTTTCCGGGATCTGGTACACCGAACCCCATGAGCTAAACGAGGCGCTTCGTGACTATGTCTACAACACCGACAGTTTTAACATCGTCGCGCCGTACTATCTGGTGATTACCTCGAAGATGCACTGCTGGAACTGCCACCAGCTTACCCATATTCACGGAGTGATGTTTACCCGGTTTATCAGAAAAGATCAGGATGGCAAAGGCTGGCAATCTATTCGACGGAATACCTTTCTGTTCCACATTAATTCTCTGCCTGAAGAGATAAAAAAGAACATCAAAGCCAGCAATTACTATCTGGATAAAAGTAAAACCACCGGGCTACGTTACTGGATGAATCATTGTGAAATTTGTGGAGAGCGTCTGGGCGACTACGAGCTTTTCTGCGTGGAAAATGACGCCTTTCGCCTGATGACGATCGAAAAATTGCTGCGAGCAAAGATTCGCAAAGTGAATAAGCTTTTTGTCAGTACGGCGGGCAATCCAGCGGAGCATACGAAAACGGATATTGTGCGTTACCTGTGTGATGCGCGCTTCGTTATGAATGGTCCTGCGTAAGGCATAATCAGACTTCTCACACTATAAAAATACTGTATACTTAAACAGTGTTGTGGGGCGAGTGATGCGCAAAATCATACATGTTGATATGGACTGTTTTTTCGCAGCGGTGGAAATGCGTGATAATCCAGCCCTGCGCGACATTCCCATTGCTATCGGCGGCAGTCGTGAACGCCGGGGGGTTATCAGCACTGCCAATTATCCGGCGCGTAAATTTGGCGTGCGTAGCGCAATGCCGACCGGAATGGCGTTAAAACTGTGCCCGCATCTCACGTTATTGCCTGGTCGATACGAGGCTTATAAAGAAGCCTCCCGCCAGATTCAGGCGATCTTCTCCCGTTATACCTCGCTGATCGAACCTCTTTCGCTGGATGAAGCCTATCTGGATGTGACCGACAGCGCTCACTGTCACGGTTCCGCCACGCTGATAGCGCGGGAGATCCGCCAGACAATTTTCAACGAGCTACAGTTAACCGCCTCCGCCGGGATTGCGCCGGTTAAGTTTCTGGCAAAAATAGCCTCCGATCTCAATAAACCCAACGGGCAATATGTCATTACCCCCGCCGATGTTCCTGAATTTCTCAGAACGCTGCCGTTAGGGAAAATACCCGGCGTTGGCAAAGTTTCTGCCGCTAAGCTGGAAGTGATGGGGTTGCGCACCTGCGAGGATGTTCAAAAATACGACCTGGCCATGTTGCTCAAACGGTTTGGTAAGTTTGGTCGCGTGTTGTGGGAACGCAGCCAGGGTATTGATGAGCGCGACGTCAACAACGACAGACTGCGCAAATCAGTCGGCGTCGAGCGTACGCTGGCAGAAGATATTCATGAATGGGCTGAATGTGAGGAGATTATTGAGCGTCTATATCCCGAACTGGAACGGCGTCTGGCAAAGGTAAAACCGGATCTGTTGATTGCCCGGCAGGGAATAAAACTCAAGTTTAATGATTTTCAGCAAACCACGCAGGAGCACGTCTGGCCGCGCTTAAGTAAAGATGACTTAATTGCGACGGCGCACAAAACCTGGGATGAACGTCGGGGAGGGCGAGGCGTGAGACTGGTGGGATTACACGTCACGCTGCTGGATCCACAGTTGGAAAGGCAACTGCTGCTGGGAATTTAACTCTGATGTATTGCCGGATAGCGGCGTAAACGCCTTATCCGGCCTACAAATCAGCGCGTAAGCCGGATAAGCGCAGCGCCATCCGGCATTTATTACAGAGACTTACTTCGCCGGAATCGACTTCAACAGTTCAGTCAGCAGCGTCCAGTAGTGGCCGACGCTTTCAATATGAACCTGCTCATCCGGGGAGTGCGGACCGGTGATAGTTGGCCCGATGGAAACCATGTCCATATCCGGATACGGTTTCTTGAACAGACCACATTCCAGACCGGCGTGGATAATCTGGATGTTCGGCGTTTTGTTGAACAGACGCTGATAGGTTTCGCGAACCAGGTGCATAACCGGAGAGTTAGCATCCGGCTGCCAGCCAGGATACGCGCCTTTGGCTTCGGTTTTGGCACCGGCGAGCTTGCCCAGTGAATCCAGCATGCTTACCACGTAGTCTTTACCGCTGTCGATCAGCGAGCGAACCAGGCAGTGGATCTGTACATTATCGTCAGTCATGGTCACGACACCGACGTTCAGGGAGGTTTCCACCACGCCTTTCGCTACGTCGGAATTGCGGATCACGCCGTTCGGGGTGGCGTTCAGTAGACGAACAAAGCTATCGCGAGACTGTGCGGTCAGCGCGGCTTTATCGTTGGCTACGGCATCCAGAAGCAGAGCCAGATTCTTCTCTTTGGCTTCCAGTTCGTTTTTCAGGATGTCCTGGTAAGTGTTAACCAGCGCTTTTAACGCATCAACCTTATCAGTAGCCACGGCGAGGGTCGCAAAAGCTTCACGTGGAATCGCGTTACGCAGCGTGCCGCCGTTGAAATCAATCAGACGCAGATCCAGCTCTTCAGCGTGGCCCGCCAGGAAGCGTACCAGCAGCTTATTCGCGTTACCGAGGCCGACGTGGATTTCGCCACCGGAGTGACCGCCTTTCAGACCTTTTAAGGTCAGTTTAAAGCTCTGGAAACCAGCCGGAACCGCCTCACGGGACAGTGGCAGGTTTGAGGTAAAGTCGATACCCCCAGCGCAACCCATGTAGATCTCACCTTCTTCTTCAGAGTCGGTATTGATCAGGATATCTGCCTGCAGCCAGTTAGCCTGCAGACCGAACGCGCCATCCATGCCCGCTTCTTCGGTCATAGTCAGCAGCACTTCCAGCGGACCGTGTACCACGTTGTCATCCGCCAGTACGGCCAGCGCGGACGCCATACCGATGCCGTTATCCGCACCCAGCGTGGTGCCACGGGCTTTCACCCATTCGCCATCAATATAAGGTTGGATAGGATCTTTGGTGAAGTCGTGCACGGTGTCGTTGTTTTTCTGCGGGACCATATCCAGGTGCGCCTGCAGAACGACCGGTTTGCGGTTTTCCATGCCTGCAGTGGCAGGTTTGCGAATCAGGATGTTACCGACCTGGTCGCGCTCGACGTGAAAACCTTTCTCCTGGGCCCAGCTCAGAATATGTTCAGCGAGCTGCTCTTCATGGTAGGACGGATGAGGAATAGAACAGATTTTGGCAAAAATATCCCACAACGGTTGCGGGGATAATTGAGACAGTTCAGACACGTTGAGTCTCCTTGGCGATGTCCTACAAAACTTGCTTGCAGGGCACGGGGTTAGCTGAATAAAAAACACCACAAGTCAGGCTTGCGCGATGCGATTGAGAATACCACTTTCTCCGCTGACGGCTAGCATAAAGCATGCAAAAAGAGGCGTGGATTCTGCGAAACACTGGTTTTTAGTGCGTCAGATCTCTATAATCTCGCGCAACCTGGTTCACCCTCAATTTATTAATTAGCCGTAGATAAACAGGCTGGGACACTTCACATGAGCGAAAAATACGTCGTCACCTGGGACATGTTGCAGATCCATGCACGTAAACTGGCAAGCCGCCTGATGCCTTCTGAACAATGGAAAGGCATTATTGCCGTTAGCCGTGGTGGTCTGGTGCCGGGCGCATTGCTGGCGCGTGAATTGGGTATTCGTCATGTCGATACCGTATGCATCTCCAGCTACGATCACGACAACCAGCGCGAGCTGAAAGTGCTTAAGCGTGCTGAAGGCGACGGTGAAGGTTTTATCGTCATCGATGACCTGGTTGACACCGGCGGCACCGCGGTTGCGATCCGCGAAATGTATCCTAAAGCGCATTTCGTCACTATTTTCGCTAAGCCGGCAGGTCGTCCGCTGGTAAATGATTATATTGTTGATATCCCTCAGGATACCTGGATTGAGCAGCCTTGGGATATGGGCGTAGTGTTTGTCCCGCCGATCTCTGGTCGCTAATCAACAGCGCTTTCAACGCCTGGCTATGCCGGGCGTTGTTCTTTATTAATCCCCATCAGGTTACACTATGCCTTAATGAGTATTCATGGAGGCTGCAAGAATGTCACAAGCTAACCTCAGCGAAGTCCTGTTCAAACCCCGCTTCAAACACCCTGAAACGTCTACGCTGGTTCGTCGTTTTAATCACGGCGCGCAGCCGTCCGTACAATCTGCCCTGGATGGCAAAACAATCCCACACTGGTATCGCATGGTGAATCGCCTGATGTGGATCTGGCGCGGCATCGATCCGCGTGAAATCCTCGAAGTACAGGCGCGTATCGTGATGAGCGAAGCCGAACGCACGGATAAAGAGCTCTACGACACGGTCATTGGCTATCGTGGTGGGAACTGGATCTATGAGTGGGCAAAGCAGGCGATGGAATGGCAACAGAAAGCGTCTATGGAGGAGGATCCGCAGGTGAGCGGGCGCCACTGGCTGCATGCCTCTACGCTGTACAACATTGCCGCTTATCCGCACCTGAAAGGCGATGAGCTGGCAGAGCAGGCGCAGGCTCTGGCCAATCGCGCCTATGAAGAAGCCGCTCAACGGCTGCCGGGCACGCTGCGTGAGATGGAATTCGCGGTCGCTGGCGGCGCGCCGATAACCGGCTTCCTGCATATGCCAAAAGGCGATGGTCCGTTCCCGACGGTACTGATGTGCGGCGGTCTCGATTCCATGCAGACGGACTACTACACCCTGTATGAGCGCTACTTTGCTCCGCGCGGTATTGCCATGTTGACGCTGGATATGCCGTCGGTCGGATTCTCATCAAAATGGAAACTGACTCAGGATTCCAGCCTGCTGCATCAGCATGTATTAAAGGCGCTGCCGAATGTTCCGTGGGTGGATCACACCCGCGTGGCGGCCTTCGGTTTCCGTTTTGGCGCTAACGTGGCGGTACGCCTGGCGTATCTGGAGTCGTCACGGCTGAAGGCGGTGGCCTGCCTGGGACCGGTTGTGCATGCGCTGTTGAGTGACCCGCAGCGTCAGGCAAGCGTCCCGGAAATGTATCTTGACGTTCTGGCCAGCCGCCTGGGGATGCATGACGCTTCCGATGAAGCGCTGCGCGTTGAGCTTAATCGCTATTCATTAAAAGTGCAGGGGCTGCTGGGGCGACGCTGCCCGACGCCAATGCTGTCGGGGTTCTGGAAAAATGATCCGTTTAGCCCGGAAGAGGAGTCGCGTTTAATCACCTCGTCATCTTCTGACGGTAAGCTGCTGGAGATTCCATTCAACCCGGTGTATCGCAATTTTGACAAAGGACTGCAAGAAATAACCAAGTGGATCAATCAGAGATTGTGTTAAAAGTTTGCTAAATTTTATCGATTTGGTAAAACAGGAGCTTCACCTAAGGAGATCGTAATGACGTTACCGAGTGGGCATCCGAAAAGTAGATTGATCAAGAAATTCACCGCGCTTGGCCCGTACATCCGGGAAGGGCAGTGCGAAGATAATCGCTTTTTTTTCGATTGTTTGGCTGTTTGCGTCAACGTGAAACCCGCCCCTGAGAAACGTGAGTTCTGGGGCTGGTGGATGGAGCTTGAGGCGCAGGAAAAACGCTTTACCTACAGCTATCAGTTTGGTTTGTTTGATAAAGATGGCAACTGGACGGCGGTGCCGGTGAAAGAGACTGAAGTGGTAGAGCGACTGGAATACACCTTACGTGAGTTTCATGAAAAATTACGTGGGTTGTTAACGTCGCTGGATTTGGCGCTGGAGCCTGCTGACGATTTTAAGGATGAGCCGGTTAAATTAACCGCATAATGAACAGTAAAATGCCGGATGGCGGCGCAACCCCATCCGGCATTTTTTTATACTAAATCAGAACTGATAAACCATACCGACAGCAACGATATCATCATCGTTGATACCCAGCTTATTATCGCTATCGAGCTGGTTGATTTTATAATCGACAAACGCGGACATGTTTTTGTTGAAATAATACGTGGCGCCAACGTCGATATAATTCACCAGATCCTCATTGCCGACGCCTTCAATATCTTTACCTTTTGACAGCACATAACCCAGTGACGGACGCAGACCAAAGTCAAATTGGTACTGAACAACCGCTTCGAAGTTCTGCGTTTTATTGGCGAAGCCACCAGAAATCGGCGTCATATTGCGCGTTTCAGAATAGAACGTCGCAATATAGATATCGTTAGCATCATATTTTAAACCCGTTGCCCAGGCTTCTGCTTTATCACCCGTACCGCGAGTTTGCAGATTCTGCTGATTGGTACGATCGGAGTTAGTATAAGCGCCGCTTACAGCGAAATCGCTACCGCCAAAGTCATAAGTAACGGACGTACCAAAACCATCGCCGTTCTGTTTTTTCACATCGCGATCCTGGTTTTTACCCTGATATTGCAGGGTCAGATCCAGTCCATCCACGACGCCGAAGAAGTCGGTGTTACGGTAAGTCGCCAGGCCGCTGGCGCGTTTGGTCATAAAGTTATCGGTCTGCGCAGATGAATCGCCACCGAATTCCGGGAACATATCGGTCCACGCTTCTACATCGTACAGCGCGCCCAGGTTACGACCATAATCAAACGAGCCAAGATTTTTTAATTTCAGACCGGCAAAGGCCAGACGTGTTTTTTGCTGGTTGGAATCACTTTCAGCTTTATTGCCTGCGAACTCGGCTTCCCAGCGACCATAACCCGTCAGTTCATCATTAATTTGCGTTTCGCCCTTAAAGCCTAAACGGATATAGCTTTGGTCGCCGTCCTTGCTGTCATAATCCGTCATGTAATGCATGGCTTTAACTTTGCCATACAGATCCAGTTTATTACCGTTCTTGTTATACACTTCAACTGCCTGTACGGATGCCGACGCCACAATCCCCATCACCACTAATGCCAGAGTGCTCTTTTTCATTTTCATTCCTGATTAAAAGTACGCGCTAATATTCACTGGGTGTGATCCCCGTTAAAAGACAGGAAGGTTTTTAACGTCTGGCAATGAACGTTTTATGACAAAGTAAGAATATTTTTAAAAAAGAGTGTTTTTATGTTTCTGTAATCAATGCGTCAAAATCTGCCGCTACGCTTGCTGATCCTGCGCAATAAAATTTCATGCTTTGTGCGCTGGCTGTTGGCAACCGGGGCCAGTCCTGCTAAAACGTTCGTTTGATATCATTTTCCCCAATTTTGAATGGCAGAGAATCATGAGTGACAGCCAGACGCTGGTGGTAAAACTTGGCACCAGTGTGTTAACGGGCGGATCGCGCCGCCTGAACCGCGCCCATATTGTAGAACTGGTTCGCCAGTGCGCGCAGCTCCATGCAGCAGGGCATCGTATTGTTATCGTTACCTCAGGCGCGATCGCCGCCGGGCGTGAGCATCTTGGTTACCCTGAGCTCCCGGCAACGATAGCCTCGAAACAGCTGTTGGCAGCGGTAGGGCAGAGCCGATTGATTCAACTGTGGGAACAGCTGTTCTCTATTTACGGTATCCATATCGGGCAGATGCTGCTGACGCGTGCGGATATGGAAGACAGAGAGCGCTTCCTCAATGCCCGCGATACGTTACGCGCGCTGCTGGACAACAACATCGTTCCTGTCATCAATGAGAATGACGCGGTGGCGACCGCCGAAATTAAAGTCGGCGATAATGACAATCTCTCGGCGCTGGCGGCAATTCTGGCCGGAGCCGATAAGCTACTGTTGCTGACCGATCAGCAGGGACTGTTCACCGCCGATCCGCGCACCAATCCGCAGGCGGAGCTGATTAAAGACGTTCACGGTATTGATGATGCGCTGCGCGCCATTGCCGGCGACAGCGTTTCTGGCCTGGGAACGGGTGGTATGGGCACTAAATTGCAGGCTGCAGATGTCGCGTGCCGCGCCGGAATCGACACTATTATTGCCGCGGGCAGCAAGCCGGGCGTGATTGGTGATGTGATGGAAGGTGTTTCCGTTGGGACGCGTTTTCATGCTCAGGCCTCTCCGCTGGAAAACCGTAAACGCTGGATTTTCGGCGCGCCGCCTGCCGGGGAAATTACCGTCGATGAGGGGGCTACCGCTGCGATCCTGGAACGCGGCAGTTCATTACTGCCAAAAGGCATTAAAAGCGTGACAGGCAACTTTTCTCGTGGTGAAGTGATTCGTATCTGCAATCTCGAAGGGCGCGATATCGCCCACGGCGTGACCCGCTATAACAGCGACGCGCTTCGCCGTATTGCCGGACACCACTCACAGCAGATTGACACCATCCTTGGCTATGAATACGGCCCGGTTGCTGTCCATCGCGACGACATGATTACCCGTTAAGGAACAGGCATATGCTGGAACAAATGGGCATTGCTGCCAAAGCTGCGTCATACAAGCTGGCGCTGCTCTCCAGCCGCGAAAAAAATCGCGTGCTGGAAAAAATAGCCGATGAGCTGGAAGCGCAAATGGAAAGTATCCTTAGCGCTAACAAGCAGGATGTAGAACAGGCGCGTGAAAATGGTCTGAGCGAAGCGATGCTCGACCGCCTGGCACTGACCCCTGCGCGCCTGAAAGCGATTGCTGATGATGTGCGTCAGGTGTGTAATCTTGCTGACCCGGTCGGGCAGGTGATTGACGGGGGCCTGCTGGATAGCGGCCTGCGTCTCGAGCGCCGTCGCGTCCCGCTGGGCGTGATTGGCGTGATTTATGAAGCGCGTCCTAACGTTACCGTTGATGTTGCCTCCCTGTGCCTGAAAACTGGTAATGCGGCGATCCTGCGCGGCGGGAAAGAGACTTACCGGACTAACGCGGCGACCGTGGCGGTGATCCAAAAGGCGCTGGAAGCCTGCGGTTTACCCGCAGCAGCGGTGCAGTCGATCGACAACCCGGATCGCGCGCTGGTCGCTGAAATGCTGCGTATGGATAAGTACATCGATATGCTGATCCCACGCGGTGGCGCGGGCCTGCACAAGCTGTGTCGTGAGCAGTCGACTATCCCGGTCATCACCGGCGGCATAGGCGTGTGTCATATTTATGTGGATGATTCTGCTGAAATCGCTCCAGCGCTGAAGATTATCGTCAACGCCAAAACCCAGCGTCCGAGCACCTGTAATACCGTGGAGACCTTGCTGGTGCATCAGGATATCGCTGAGCGTTTCCTGCCTGCGTTAAGCCAAAAGATGGCGGAAAGCGGTGTTACGCTGCACGGCGACGAAATCGTGATGCAGGTACTGCATGGCCCGGCCAAACTGGTGCCGCTGAAACCGGAAGAGCTGGATAACGAGTTTCTGTCTTTGGATCTGAACGTTGTGGTGGTCGAAAATATGGATGGTGCTATCGCGCACATTCGCGAACACGGCACCCAGCACTCAGACGCTATCCTGACGCGCACGCTCAGCAACGCCAACCGTTTCGTGAATGAAGTTGATTCTTCTGCCGTGTACGTGAATGCTTCCACCCGTTTTACCGATGGCGCCCAGTTTGGACTGGGGGCTGAAGTGGCGGTGAGTACGCAAAAACTGCACGCGCGTGGCCCAATGGGACTTGAAGCACTGACTACATATAAGTGGATTGGCTTCGGCGACGACACCATTCGCGCGTAATTGAAACCGGGTGATGCAAAACAGGCGTTTGATTCGCAAGGCCAGTAATGCATCGCCCGGTTTGTTTTAACCTTCTTCGCCATACCTGCGTTCGTTTCAGCTCTGCGTTTTTAATCATCCGCAGCAGACTATATTTATTCATATTCTCGTTTGTGCCAGAAAAGTGA
The DNA here is from genome assembly GCF_005281025.1 of Citrobacter sp. wls714. NCBI lineage: Bacteria > Pseudomonadati > Pseudomonadota > Gammaproteobacteria > Enterobacterales > Enterobacteriaceae > Citrobacter > Citrobacter sp. wls714. The sequence goes on from NZ_SZWZ01000110.1 coordinate 72,560, forward strand.
GCTAGCACAGAATTTTCCCTGTCTGGAATGAATTTTCCTGGTCTGCGGCTCACGTATTGTTCCTAACGCCCGTTCTATTAGAATCAGTCTCATTTTTATGAGGAGTTGTTGCGTGAAATCGGATATTCACAAACTTAGCATTCCTGTTGTGCCGCTCGGCAATCCGTTTCCACCCCGCCATTGTTCGCTGTGTCCAAAGGGATCGGTGATTGATCGTGATAATGAGTACAGGTTAATAGACAAAAGAAGGAAGTTTAAAGCAGGTGAGATTCTCGCTCGGCAGGATGAAACCGCTGAGATGCTTTTTGTGATTCATGAGGGGTATTGCAAGTCCAGCGTGGAATGTGGCGATAACGTTTTGATCAGCCGCTTTTATGTTCCGGGGGATATCATGGCGCTGGATGCTGTCGAAGGGAGAACGTATCTGACCACCATCAGGGCTGCAACGACTGCGGAAGTTTGCCATATCGACATCGCGCGGTTGTTCAAGGTCGCAGAGAAGGATCCTTCAGTGGCCGCAGCAATCATCAAGTTTCTGTGCAGAGATAATGGGTTCATTGTGGAGAAATTGCGGCGTTATGCGAATAAGCACGCGGAGGCCAGAATCGCCGCTTTCCTGGTGGAGTTTTACGAGATGCATTTGCGCATTGGCAGACCGGAAACGACGCTTCGATTGCCTTTTTCCCGGGAAGAAATTGCCAGTTATCTCGACCTTAAAATTGAGACCGTCAGCCGCTCATTAAAATCACTCGAACAACAGGATTTGATTACCATACATCGGGTACGTACGGTAACACTTAATAGTTACCTTGGTTTGAAAAGCTTCATCTAATTCTCTCCTTTATGCACATGATTTTTATCTGGTAATACCAGGAATATTCTTTTTATATGGAAAATTCCTGGTATTACTTGTGTGAAATAATTATCAATTCGAATATTAATCCTCCAGACTTGTGCTTTGTTTATAAGAATATTACCCTTCAAACGAAAGTTTTATGAGAATTTTCTTGTGAAGGATAAATTTTAGCAAAATTGCAACAAAGAATAAGCATTCTGGATGAAATATGGATGTTTTGATTATCTTTATGTTTTGTAAGGATTTTGGTGTGAATTTATTTGTATGACATTTTTGATAAATATCAAAAACATAAAAAAGATGAATTGTTTGCTGTGACTTATTTGTTTGGGTGATAATTCTGGGGCGAGGCTTGTTTTGAGTAAATATCTCTTAGGAAACTTCTTAGAGGTCTTTTTTTGTGGGAAAATTCTTAGTCTTTTATAATTTCTGCGTTTCAGGGTTTGTTGAGATGTTACTTAATTCAAATGATAATTTTTGGGCGCGGCAATTCTGGCTCGCAATAATGGAACCGCTGGAGTGACTTAATAATAAGACTCGGTGGTGAGTTTGTTCTTAGGAGAAGATAAAATGAAAAAATTATTATTAGTGACCTCTCTGGCTTCTGTATTTGTTGCGGCAAATGCAATGGCGGATGTTACTGCTTCTGCAACAGCCTCGTGGGATGCGACGGCAACAAAAGATACCTCCAGCATGTTGGTTGTCACCCCGCTGAATTCTTTAACCTTTCAGTATGCGGAAGGTCTGAATGGCTTCAACTCCCAGGATGGCGCATTTGATGTGACCATTCAAGGCCAGGAGACCGCCACTGATTTTGAACTGACTGCTCAGATTGTTAGCAATACTCTGACTAACGCCAGTGGCGATGCTTCTACCCTGAACGTCGGGGTGGCATGGAATGGCACCCCGCTGACTAATTCATCAGATACCGTCCTGGTCAACTCCAGCTCGACTTCTGGTCTTGAAAGCCTGATGGCTGATGGCGCTTATAATGGTGCTGCTCGTGTCAGCGATCAATCCAACTTCAAATTCACCATCGCGTCAGCGACTTCTGATGGTACCCAGGCAGTAACGGATTACTCTGCCCTGCCGGACGGCTATTGGACTGGCGATGTAAAAGTACAGTTCAATGCAACCTGGACGACTCCGTCTGCCTAAGCAATAAAGATTCGGGAGAATATTTTCTCCCGAATTTATCAGGAATGGTGTCATGAAAAAATATTTACCGGCAGCAATGTTGGTAGGGTTAGTAACATCTTTTTCCAGTTGGGCAATTAATGTCGGTGAGATTACATCGATAATGACTTCTGCTGAGAGTTCATTATCGAAAGAAATTGCCAATACGACAGATTCGGCACGTTATGTCAGTGTTTCGGTAAAACAATTGTCATCACCTTTGGCGGGTGGTATCGAAATAAAGCCTGTTAATTCTGGAGAGTTACTTTCTACACCTGCCAATCTTATTCTGCCTGGTCAAGCGAAGGATGTATTTCGTTTCTTCTATAAAGGACCTGCAGATGATGTCGAGCGTTATTATCGTCTGCAATGGATTGATGAACCGGTCACCGAGAGCGCAGAAACCCGGGCCAATAAAATGGCTGTTGCGACAGCATCCGCTGAAATTGGCACTATTTTGGTGGTGGCGCCGCGAAAGGAGCGTTTTGAATATAGCCGACATGGCGATGTTATTACCAATACCGGCAATGTTTCGTTTCGTGTGATCGCCTATGGGGCATGTAAGGATAAGGCCCGCGATCGGGGACGAGGCTGTCGCGAACGTTATTACATTATGCCGGGTACGAAAATAAAATTACAGTTTACCGACATTAGCAATAGCCGTTCACGGATCGGTATCTGGCACGGTAAACAGTTTATTACAGTGAAGTGATGGTCGATTGCAGCCATCTGTACGGGATAAATAAAAATACCGGAATGTAAGGATGCATATGACAACAAATAATATTGTCGGCGGTAGCTTTTGTCTTTTTCTTGCGCTGACACCAGGATTTTCACATGCAGCCCCAGTAAAAGTGGGTAATTACGTTATTCCCAGCGCTTTCGCCCGTTCACTGGAGCAGGGAATGACGGTGCCGGTATATATTCGTTACAACGAGACTGACGAGAAAAGTCAGCAAAAAATTGCCGATGCGGTTATTGCGCTTGTTGATGGCAATATTACCGTTAAAGCCCTGACGCTTGCTGAATTGCCCAATAATGCGGTGCTCTCTGAGAAAACCCGCGCGATGGTGGAAAAAATTCGTGATGTGAAATTTCATGACAACACGAATATTGAACTGTCAGATGATGTGCGCCTGCAACTCAATGTCTCTTCATTTCACCTGGAGATGATCGTCAGCAAAGATGCGTTAACTGAAGCGATTGTCGCACGCAGCAGTCTGCTCGGGCCTTCCAGCGTAGAGACGCTCTCCAACATCCTGAATTATAACTTCGGCACTTACTACAACGACTATCGTAACGGCAGTAGCACCCGCAGTTATCTGACGATGGACAATACAACATCGCTACGTGAACACCACATCAACATTAACGGTTCGTTTTACGGCATAGGCGACAGCAATGGCACCAGTAAACTCTATCGGGCGATGTATGAGCGCGATTATAACGGGTATCGACTGGCGCTCGGGATGCTTGACACCTGGAATGTCCAGTCTATTGCCAGCCTGAATGCGTTGAATGGCGGTAAAATTTACGGCGTGAGCTACGGAAACAAAGGAAATACGGTGGTTGAAAACACCGCGCTTTCACTCACGCCGATTACCGTATTTTTGCCAGCAGCTGGCGAGGTTCATGTCTTTCGTGACGGGCGATTGCTCAGCGTGCAGAACTTTAATATGGGCAGCTATGAAATTGATACCAGTCGTTTTCCGTATGGAGTTTATGACGTCACGGTGGATATCGTGGTCAATGGCCGGACGATTAATAGTCGTATCAGCCGGGTTAATAAAATCTTTGCCCGCCAGCAGGCTGCTGGAATTGATCAGCTCTCGTGGCAATTTTTTGGCGGCTCACTGGATTATGATCGGGTGAGCTATAAGCGTAACCATTATCGTGATTTGGGCAGCGAGCAGACATGGATTGCCGGCGGGGCCGCATCGGTAACGCTGGCGATATTGTCGGGGTTAGGTCTGAAGTCGACGATCTACGGTTTTGACAACAATGCGGTCAATGAAACGGATGTCACACTCAATGTGAATGAATACGTCAGCATTGGCGCTCAGACGCTGGTAGCGAACGATTCGTCATGGCGAAACATCAGTAACATTAATCTCAATGTGCCTGAGGGGTATGGTTCTCTTTGGGCATCTCGTGAAGACAGTAAAATTGGCGATCGTCTGCCGGTGCAGGAACGTGACAATTATTCTATTGGCGGCACGCTGAACCTCGGAAAGTTTATTCCTCATGGCGGTTCGCTCACAGTGAGTCAGACGGAGAATCGTTATTCCGGCAATAAATACCGTAACCTTGATTACAGCACTACTCTATATTCTGGCAGGTATGCCTCGGTTGGACTGCGTGCTGGGATCCAGCGTTATTACTACAACAACCGAAATGACGATGGGAGACAGGAACGTTATGTCAGCCTGGATTTATCGTTGCCGTTGGCTTCCTGGCTGAGCATGGGGGTCTCCCGGGATCGCTATGGCAGCACCCAGGGGAATCTCAGCGCGCGCAAGCAGTATGCTGAAGGTCCCATTAAATCGGTCGGCCTGGCGGCGTCAACACGTCTGAGTGGTGAACAATATTACGACAACAATTATTCGATAAATGGCAATCTGAGTTATGACACGAAATATAACGCCGGTACCGTATCGGTAACGCGTTCCGCGGATAACTCCACCAATATGAACTTCTCTTCTCAAGGCTCTCTGGCGTGGGCTGGCAAAGACTTCGGTCTGAGTAAAGAGAGGCAGCGGTCTGGTGTCATCGTGAAAACAGATTTGACCGGCGAGGGGAAACTGGCTGCGAAGATTAATAATCGTAATTATCTTCTCAGCGGTAAATCCAATTTCATTGCACTCCCGCCCTATGCTCAATACAAGCTGGAGATCCTCAATGATAAGAACTCTGAGGACAGCTTCGATATTGTTTCAGGACGCAAACAGGAACTGACGCTTTATCCGGGGAACGTTGGCGTTATTAACCCTGAAATTAAAAGCATGGTCACCGTGTTCGGGCGTATTCGCTACCCTGATGGGCAATTGGCTGCAAATACCGATATTCATAACCATATTGGTAAAACGCGCACGGATGAAAAGGGTGAGTTTGCTATCGATATTGATAAAAAATATCCGGTCATCACGTTAATTTCAGCCAATGGCAGCGTATGTGAAGCTGATCTTGATCTGGAAAAAGCACGCGGCGCGGCGTGGGTTGGTGAGGTGAAATGTGCAACGCAAACCACCATGGCACAACGATAAGGTATTAATAATGAATAAATCTCTGTCTCTTATTCTCGGGAGTGTCTTCGTTGCGTTATCCCCCTCGGCATGGGCGCTTTCTGCGTCCACACAGGCGGCTGTGAACAATAATTATTTATTTATAGAAAACAACGTTGATAACGAATATTTTATTACACCTTCTTCCCTCGATCCCCGTATTAGCGGCTCGAATACTTGGGTAAAATATGGAAATGACCAGGATAGCCTTGGATACATTGGTATCGTTGGTTGGGTAGCTAATACTACATACTACAAGGATATGTGGATTGATAATTCGCCAATCAGCGAACCATTCCGTGGTATTCGTTGCACAACTGGCGCTAATTGTCCGGCATCTGGCTACATACCTGCAGAACTAACCGATCAATTTGGTTTTTATCATACCAAAGCAACCGGAGCGGGGATTGCCGGTGGATACTATGGTTTTGCATCGCTGACTGACTCGGCGTATGAATATTTTCGCAATATGTCAGTCGGTGGCTCAGAGACCTACAATCTCAATTTTTGCAGAACAACGATTGACTATGATTATGCGGCTGGACAACGTTGCAAAGACCAGAGTAGTGGCAATTGGTACATCAGACCCTATACATTAAACAAAAGAGGCCATTTATCTTTAGTTTCTACCAACGCATTTCAGGAGTTGTGGGTCGCCAGCGATGGAACGCCGAGCATCACCAAAGACTCTGGTTATTGTGAACTTGGCGTGGTAGGCGGCACCGATGGTGTGATTTGCAAGATGGTAAGTTATAACCTGCAACAAACGGCTAATCTGACCGCCTCTCTGACGTTTCGAGCTTATGTTGACACAGCAATGCTTGGTTTTACGCCGGGTTCGACTACGGTGAAATACTCCGGGAATGGTTCAAACTGGTATAACTATGGTACTTCAACAGCGTATTACAACGTTTTCACAACGTCTGGGGAATATATTTATATTTTTCTGTCGAAAGCATTTCTGAAAAATCTCGTCGATTCAGGAATCAGCATTACTAATAGTCAACCGTTTACTTTTGGTTTTTATAATGGATTAACACCAGAGTCTGGATATTACCAGTTTACACCTTCACTACAGCTTAATATTGTGCCGAAGGAGTATGGGATCAGTATTATCTCTGCGAATAATACTACTTCTGCAAGCGGCAGCGGTACGATTGGCGATGCCGCTCCGATTGAGATGGATTACACCGTGACTGTCTCCGGACCCCGTCAGGCCGATAGCATTACCGCCCAGGTTATTGGGGATAGTACAACGATAAACAATGTGCCTTATTGCCTGTTTACCTCTACGCAAGGAGGGCTATCCGTCCCAATTCCCGCCTTTCTTCAGTACAACAGTCAGTCGGGGGGCGTGGTGCAGAAACGAAACAGCTGTAGTGAGGCGGCAATCAACATGAGTGATGCGCAGTGGCAACAGACGCCCTGGGACGCAAATAACAACGATGATGGAAGCTACTATGCAACTGATTTGAAACTGCTTTTCCCAATGAATGATTCACGTTCGCTGTTAACCGTTTCTGGTGCGGACTGGGAAGGTGTCGTCAGTGCCAGTGGAGAGATAAAAGTCACGGCGAATTGGGTGGGAGTCACGCCATGAATCGCTGCCATTTGGCACTTAGATGGGTATTTGTCTTGCTGTCTGCGCTGACTGCATGCTCTGTACAGGCTGTTTATCTGGAGTCGACTATTTATGAGATGCCATCGGATAAATCGTTTATCAGTAAACGAATCTATAACGATAGCCAGAAACAGAATTTGTACAGTATTAGCGCAGTAAAAATTGATAAACCGGGGCCAGGTGGTGAAAACAGAAGCGCTATTGCCGAAGGCGAACTTTTATTTACACCACTGAATTTTTCACTGGCACCGCAGGCGAGCGAATTTTTTAAGATTTTCTACCGTGGTCCACAGGATGATAAGGAACGTTATTATCGAATTCTGTTTCGCGAAATGCCGATAACGCTGCTTACCCAGCGCAATCAAGGGAAAGGCGGAGCGGCGCTCCCGGTAATCGCCATGGATACCATACTGGTTGTTCGTCCGAGAAAAATCAATCTGGCATACTCGGTTGATGAGAGAAACGGGACACTGAAAAACACCGGGAATACTTTTTTTAAGGTCATCGTACACCGGGGGTGCCATTCAACAGATGATGAAGCCATTATGCGTTATGTGTTACCCGGGGAAACCTGGCATAGTAGTGAACTAAAAACACAAAACAGAAAATTTATAGTTGCTTTGCAGAAATATTTACCTGTGGGGCAGGGGTGCTTCAAACTCAATCGTTAGTATGTATCTTTATAAAATACAGTCATAAGCTCAGAATAGATGAAATTTTTCATACGTACTCAATATTACGGTATTTAAGAGTCAGATTGCATGGGGTGTATAATTAATGATCAGGTTGAGTGTGATTGCACCAGAAAAGCCTGAAGCAGCGTGATATCAAAGATTCGTCGTGCGGCTATCGTCAAAAAATTAAATGATAATGTTCCTGATGATATTACTGAGTAGCTCATGTTAAGCCAGTTTTTTTTCTAATGAAATGTGATCCATATCGCTGGAAATGGTTATGGGATAAGAAATTTATGACATGTGTTCATGGTTTGTCTGGCAGAATAATTTTTTTAGTTACATATGTTGTCGTTTTTTTATTTTATGGTTTTATATTTTGACTTGCTGTCAACGTGAGCGATTTTATTTGTGCTGCTTAGGAATCAGGAATATTCCTTTTTCAACTTTTAAAAGGCCTTACTATTTTACGTGGATACTCATATGGACAGTTGTGATTATAAATTCCTAACCTGCATGAGATAACTTATGGAAAAAGTTAACTCACGCGCCGCCTTATAATTATTGGAGGTTGAAGGTGTTGTACATGCTCTCGTGTATAAAACGAGGGGCCTGCTATGCCATAAATTAAAGTTGGTGATAACTATGAATACGAAAAAGGTTTTTCTTCTCAGTTATGATATTTTCCTTTTCTCAGGAATAAAAGCGTGGTTGCCAAATCTGGTGCTGGTTGATGCGCGATCATTTATTTCTGGTACTCAGTCAATTATTCCACGGTATCCATCCTGTTTGCTGATTATCGATAATCGGTTACCATTATTTCTGGTCAGGAAATGGTTTCAAAGAAATAGTACACAATTTATCAATATAAACTGTATTGTTCTGCGAATGAATGAAACGCGTTCTGTTAATCGAGGGTACGAAGAGTATGCTTTCATTAATGGACGGGAATTATCGGAACAGTTGATTTCTCAGCTAAGAGCCAATTTGATGGCACCCATTGAGGTTGTGGAAGTCACTAAAGGTTCAACGATGTTTACTTTTCATTTGTCTGAATTTGAGGAGGAAATGCTGTATGCATCATTTACAAAAGAAAAATTGCACGATTTTTGTATTGCTAACTCGCTAACCATTAAATCAGTGTATAGATACCGGGAACGAATTACCGCTCGTCTGGGTTTTTCACATTTTAATGAAACTATCATTTTTTTAACCAGAAATAATTTATTGCATGATGGTTGTCCGACGAACAGTCATTCTGGTGAGAATGTAATATACGGCGATGCATATGATATCTCAGATTCTGGTCGACTGAGTATGGCAATAAGGAATGAAGAAATCATTCCTTATTTTCAACCCATCGTAAATATCAATGGAGATGTCTGTGGTGTTGAGGTTTTAGCTCGCTGGCCACATGGGCATAACTATGCAATTTCTCAACGTGAGTTTATACCACTGGCTGAAAAAAGTGGCTTAATGAATGAGTTAACGAGCTATTTAATGACTACGGTCGCGCGTAATCTGGTCGATGGAAGTGAGGATATCAATAAAACTCTATTTGTCTCTTTTAATGTCAGCCCATCAGGTTTAAGTAATCCCGTTTTCTATTGGGAATGCCTTAACTTTATGGAGATAACACAAAGGCTACCGATTAAATTGATGATTGAAATAACCGAAAACCAGACGCTCACTATTACTCCTGCCATCAAAGAGCTGATACGATCACTGCGAAACAAAGGGGTTTTATTTGCTTTAGATGATTTTGGGACGGGATATGCTAACCTTTGCTATCTCAATGAGTTAGACCTGGATGTTATAAAAATTGATAAAACTTTCATCAAGGCTATTAAAGATGTTGAGCAACATATCCCTATGCTCGAGTCAATCATTCACCTTTCTGGACTCCTGGGATTACGTATGGTGGCGGAGGGGGTTGAACATGGTTATCAGCAGCAATGGTTAGGAAAAAATAATGTTGATTACCTACAGGGTTATCAATTTTTACCGCCAGTGATGTTTGATGATTTTATGCGTTTTTACAAGCAGTCGGTAGGTCTATTTGAATCAGCGCCGGATTCCACTTTCTCATCATGAAACCTGACGGGAACATCAGGGGCGTATGCCTCTGATGCCAGTATTTTTGCCGAAGTTAGTACTACAGAGTCTGCCTGGTGAAGGCGATAGCCTGTTGTGAGTGAAACATCGTTTGTCTATGTGTTTTTTACAGGGTATTTATAGCGGTATCAGCGTTCATCAAGCCGGTTCAGTCGTTATGCGTCATTTCCTGCAAAAATTAAGAGTCTGGTTTCCGCCACCACTCATCTTAGTACTTTTCCTCGCAGCGGATGCGATGACGGCGAGTCCACGTTTCATATTCGGTGCGGTGAATATCGTGATCAGCGCATTACTGACCAGCGTCAGTCTGTGGGTGATACTGCATACCGCGTGGCAAATGCTAATGAAACGCACGACGCTGAACCCGCTTCATACGGAAAGAACGACCACGCTTGTTACCGAAGGTTGTTACGCCTGGAGCCGCAACCCTATTTACCTTGGAATGAGCGGACTCCAGTTGGCCTTCGCTTTCTACATCGGCAGCCTCGCCGGGATACTGGCTGTACCATTATTTATGCTGGTGATAGCCAGATTGCATATCGATTTTGAAGAAGAACAGCTGCGAAAACATTTCGGGCCGGAATGGGAGCGCTATGAGCAACGGGTTCGTCGTTGGTTATAGTCATAACCAACCGTGTACAAGCGTTCTTGTGTTGACACGATTCGTGCGTAATTGAAAGCGGATGATGCAAAAATAGGCGTTTGATTCACAAGGCCATTGACGCATCGCCCGGTTAGTTTTAACCTTCTACCCCGTGTTCACATTCGTGGACATGTCCTTTTCAGGGCCGATATAGCTCAGTTGGTAGAGCAGCGCATTCGTAATGCGAAGGTCGTAGGTTCGACTCCTATTATCGGCACCATTAAAATCAAATTGTTACGTAAGATCTTATCATTCTCCCACCAAAAAATTATCTTAATGTAACAGCTGGTGTAAGTAAATTCTATCAACGAAGATCAATCTTATCTACTGACCAAAAAGGCCTGATAGGGCTTCGCTCACTATACATCCTTGGCTGCAGGTTTAGTTGTACACCACTCCTAAATTTAATGTGTTGGCAATGTGTTCAATAAAGCTCGAACAAATTAGCTCATTATGATCGGTTAATACTTCAACTTCTGGTTGCATGATTGTTTGTCCGTAAAAAGATAACGCGCCTGCCGGGTAGTAGCAGGCGCATTACGCAATAGGTAAACAAGGGAGGAAGTTCAGAAATGTAAATCGGGAAGGTTGTACGCAATGTTCATCGTACTACGTTGTTACGGCTTTGCCGCAACAAGCCAGTTGCCTGCCGCGCTCGCAGAATGTCTGCAGCCCGGAGATAAGGAGATTGTTCCTGCCAGCTAAATCCCTTCCTGTCGATACGAACCAGCTCGTATTTTTCCACCAGAAAATTCACGGCATCAGCCAGCGTGATTCCGGCATCGATATGTTCCTGTATAACACGTTCCTCACTGAACGGTGTGTCGTTGAGGGTGAGACCATAGTGCTGTTTCAGCAGGCGGGTCAGTAGCATTTGCCAGACAGCCACGGG
>NZ_SZWZ01000107.1:0-821 GCF_005281025.1 Citrobacter sp. wls714
CTAACTACGAGCCAGTGATCGGCATTATGGGTAAAACCGGTGTTGGGAAGAGCAGTCTGTGCAATGCCCTGTTTGCCGGAGATATATCACCGGTCAGCGATGTGGCGGCCTGTACACGTGAGCCACTGCGCTTTCGCCTGCAAGTCGGCGACCGCTATATAACGCTGATGGATCTGCCCGGCGTGGGCGAAAGTGGCGCTCGCGATACCGAGTATGCTGCGCTGTACCGCGAACAGCTTCCTCGCCTCGACCTGGTACTGTGGCTGATTAAGGCCGATGACCGGGCGCTGACGGTGGATGAACATTTTTATCATCAGGTGATTGGAGAGGTATACCGGCATAAGGTGCTGTTTGTTATCAGCCAGTCGGATAAGGCCGAACCTACCAGCGGTGGGGGACAGTTGTCCACGGCGCAGAAGCAGAATATCAGCCGCAAAATCTGCCTGCTGCATGAGCTGTTCCAGCCCGTCCATCCGGTGTGTGCTGTGTCGGTCCGTCTACAATGGGGGCTTAAGGTGATGGCCGAGCGGATGATTAAGTGCCTGCCACGTGAGGCCACCAGCCCGGTGGTGTCGCAACTCCATCCTTCCTTTCGCACGACGGTAGTCCGGGAACAGGCTCGTAGCGATTTTGGTGAAACCGTCGGGGCCGTACTCGATAGCATCAGTGCCTTTCCCCTGATACCCGCCCCGGTGCGGGCCGTCATTCAGGCCGTGCGCACCACCGTGGTGTCAGTGGCCCGTGCCGTCTGGGATTTCTTCTTCTGAGTATTTAACCCATCCCTGTTACTTCCCTGCCCCTGTCGCCGATGCGACGGGGAT
>NZ_SZWZ01000101.1:0-912 GCF_005281025.1 Citrobacter sp. wls714
CGTTAACCTGGCGATCCACCAGGTCGATAGCTCCGGCAGCGCGCTGACCTATACCCAGGTCAAAGTAAACGACGCCAGCGACATTCACGATACAACTTTTGATGCTGACGGCGTGGCGACGTTCAACTTCGTCGTCTCTTACGTCAAACAGTCTGGCGCGGTACCAGTAACAGCGGGCTACGTGAAATCCAACACCGCGTATACCCTTACCTATAACTGATCATCAGTCCCCAGAGAGTTATCTTTTTCAACAAGATAACTCCTTTACAGAATTATCAAGGATAGAAGAACACCCTTACCTTTTGTAAACATAATAGTAGTCACTTCAGTTAAAATTAAAATCATTTTCATTATTTATAATGATAAAAAATACAAATACACACCAATCAACTCAAATACAATACATATATATATTGATAATAAAGACCATCAACACATAACAGCAAGAGATAAATAAATACTATGTTTGCAAAAAAAAGCACAATATGTACAAAATCGTTAAAAACAATGCACAGATAAATTATTACAAGAAATTGTAGTATAAATAAAAAACAAATTAAATATTTTGTTTGTGAATATAAAAAAAGGAAATATCCGTATATGATATTTTTATAGATGCAGAGTACTCCCTATAATAAATATTGTCTTAAGTGACATCTATTTTTAACAAGGATATTTCAAGATGAAATTAAAGTTAATAGCTTTATCACTGGTTCTGTCTGCTGCCTCCACTACTTCAGCCTTTGCCCTAGATGGCGGCCAGGTAGATTTTGCTGGTCTGGTGAGCGATAACACCTGCACCCCGCACGTTAACGGCGGCAGTCAGGATGGACAGGTTCAACTGAACACCGCCCAGGCATCCGCTATAACTGCCGATCCAGGTGTACAGAGCAGTGCCGTCGGTATTCAGCC
>NZ_SZWZ01000014.1:0-779 GCF_005281025.1 Citrobacter sp. wls714
CTGGGATATGGTAAGCGTCGAATCGGCGGTGCAATCATATCGGCGGGTATCTATGTGGAGGATCAGCTTTGACAAATCAGGTGCAACTCTGGCCGGAAGGTGAGGTATTTACCCGAGAGGTATTGATACCGACGAAATACGAGCCATTACCAGTGGAGGTAACTTACACCGTTCCTCCTTTCGAGATCGTTGTCGAAATGTGGCAGAACAGAGACCCAGCTAAGGCTTACGCTCTGTTTAGACAGTTCATTGTTGACTGGGATCAGCAGGACAAACTCACCGACGATATTCTGATGTGCTTTCTGGCAGGCTACCCGGGAACCGATGAGGCTATTTTTGCCGGATGGTATGAGCATATGAAAGAAGTGCTGACGGTAAATGCGCAGCTCTTCGCAGGTTACAGCCAGTCAATTAACTGAGGGTTTGTATGCTGGATCGGACAGTATTAGAGAAAGCAATAATGGTAGCGGCTGAGTTGCAGGGTCATGAACTCAACGGGCGAGATCGTCTTATGGTGCGTAATCGCGTTGCCACTTGCTTGGCTGCGAAAGAACGCCACCGGCAAAGGATGGATGCCGAACCGTATCAATGGAGAAAGCCGGAAAGGCCAAGGTGATGAACCCAACCAATCAAAGCACTGGACTATGTTCTGGTGCTTTTTTATTTGTGCGAGCCAACGTGTATAAACATATGTATAAACACTAATAAAAAAGGCGCTTCCCCATGCCGAAGAGCGCCTTTTTAAACAAGCATTTAACTGATTAGTATCAGTTCATGCC
>NZ_SZWZ01000013.1:0-973 GCF_005281025.1 Citrobacter sp. wls714
TCTTTCTAAAAGGTAAAAACGCTATGAATAATCCGTCAGTTATTCCTGCCTTCGACTTCCGCGAAATGGTTACGACACTCGACAACAAGATAATCACCACATCGTTAAAAGTGGCTAACTATTTTGGTAAACGACACAAAGACGTTCTGCGAGCCATCAGAAACCTTAAATGCTCCGATGATTTTACCAAGCGCAATTTTGCGCCCATTGATTTCATTGATAAAAATGGCGATGTTCAGCCGATGTATAACATCACCCGCGATGGATGCATGATGCTCGTGATGGGATTTACTGGCAAAACCGCCGCCGCAGTTAAGGAGTGTTACATCAATGCCTTTAACTGGATGGCTGAGCAACTTAGCAGAAGAGTTGCCTTGGGTGAGGAAATGCAGCACCGTTACGCCATCAAAGAAACTCGATCCAAGTTGAAAGGCACAATCGGCAGCCGGTTGATGAACGAACGGAAGAAAGAGAAGCGCGTCCTGGCACTGGAGCATGAGCACATCATGCAGGTGACGCAGCCAGAATTGCTGATTGGCTGACTCTGGGTATCACAAAGATCATCTTTTGATGGGCTTGATAATGCCATAGCGTTTCAAAAGCGCCAATTGCATAGCCAGACAAACGGTTTTAACGATCTGGTTGATTGATGGTGCGCAAGCAATAAATAAAGAAATATCTAATACTGAGAACATGTTACCTCCTATAGAAACGAGGGAGGCGAATTCCTCCTTCTATTGTAGTTTCTAAAGGCATGCGCAGGATATCCAACACTGTTTGGCTGAAGATACCGATGGTTAATTAGTATCTCGCTCTGTTGACAAATTGAGTAGAATGCTCGGAATAACAAATCAGCAGGGATTAACATGACTGTTTTAATGATTGCGGTAATGGCGTTGGCTATAGCTGTCTGGCATGAGATAAATAGGTTTCCAGCAACAAACAAAATGAATCGCCACAGATAATCTAGACA